>CANHRE010000008.1 GCA_947463095.1 Flavobacteriales bacterium
AAGCTTTTTGTGGCCGCCAACAACTTCAAGGGCCATCGCGATGTCAGCTTTTCCGTGGTTCGCTATGGAAACGTGATAGGTTCCCGTGGCTCTGTAATCCCCTTCTTCCTGTCTCGACGGAAAGACGGCGTGCTGCCCATCACCCACCAAGACATGACGCGCTTTAACATTTCTCTGGAAGACGGTGTCAAGCTGGTATTTTATGCGCTGGGCAACGCCTGGGGCGGAGAAATCTTCGTGCCGCGCATCCCTTCCTACCGCATCATGGACGTGGCTGAGGCCATCGCCCCCGGCGCCCAACATGAAATTGTGGGCATCCGTCCTGGTGAAAAACTGCATGAGGAAATGATTACTGAAACCGATGCGCTCAACACCATCGAGTTTAAAGACTATTTCGTGATTTGTCCCAGCATGCCCATCTGGAAGCCGGAAGAACTGGCCACTGCCTTCGGTGGAAAATTGGCAGAATACGGCTTCAAATACAATTCAGGCACCAATCCGCATTTCCTGAGCGTGCAGGAAATACGTGATCAGATTACCGCACACGTAGATGCTTCGTTCAAACCCATCTAACCCCTGAACGTATGGATAACCAGGCAAACCTTTTTTCCATCCCCTATGGTAGACAACACATCACCGAAGAGGATCTGGCAGCGGTGCGCGAAGCGCTGCAAGGCGATTTCCTAACCCAGGGCCCTGCCATTGCCGCTTTTGAAGAGGCTTTTGCTCGGTATGTGGGCAGCAAGTACGCCATCGCGCTGAGCAATGGAACCGCGGCGTTACACCTGTCGGCATTGGCACTTGGCGTTAAACCCGGAAGCAAGGTCATCACCACGCCCATCACCTTTGCCGCCAGCGCCAACTGCGTGTTGTACTGCGGCGGAGAAGTGGTGTTTGCCGATATTGACCCCGCTACCGGATTGCTGGATATTCATGCAGTTCAGCGCCTGCTGGAAGCGGCACCCCCTGGCACCTACAGCGGCATCATCCCTGTGGATTTTGCCGGAAACCCCGTGAACCTTGAAGCCTTCCGCACCCTGGCAGATGCTCATGGACTCTGGATGATAGAAGATGCCTGCCATGCGCCCGGCGGCTCCTTTATCGATTCCAAAGGCATTGAACAACGTTGTGGCAATGGCGCCTATGCCGACCTGGCCATCTTCTCCTTCCACCCGGTAAAGCACATTGCTACAGGCGAAGGAGGAATGATTACCACCAACAGCAAAGAATTGTACGACCGCATCATGGTACTGCGTACCCACGGCATTACCCGCGACCCGGCCATGATGCACGAGCATCACGGAGGTTGGTACCACGAAATGCAGGAGCTGGGCTATAACTACCGCATCACCGACTTCCAATGTGCTCTGGGTAGCTCGCAGTTGAAGCGCGCCGACGCGGGCATGAAGCGACGCAGGGAAATTGCCGCACGCTATGACGCAGCCTTTAAGGATACCCCGCTTAAAACCTTAAGCAATACCGCAGAGAGCAGGCATGCCTACCACTTGTATGTGGTTCTTAGCGATCGCCGCAGGGCACTCTATGATTTCCTGCGCGAAAAAGGCATCTACAGCCAGGTGCACTATATCCCCTGCCATACCCATCCGTACTACCGCAGCCTGGGGCATCGTGTGGGCGATTATCCGCTCAGCGAAGCCTACTATAGCCGTTGCCTGAGTTTGCCCATGTTTCCATCCATGAGCGATGAGGAACAAGAATATGTGATACAAACCGTACACTCGTTTTTCGCTTGAACAACCTGGCCATCATAGCGGCAAGGGGCGGGAGCAAACGCATTCCCCGCAAAAACATCCGGAATTTCCTGGATAAGCCCGCGCTATGCTGGCCGGTGAATGCTGCCAAAGCATCGGGCTGCTTCAACACGGTTATGGTGAGTACCGACGATGCCCTGATTGCCGATACGGCCAGGGCCTGCGGTGCCGAAGTGCCCTTCCTGCGCGAAGCAGCGTCTTCCGGCGACCATGCCACCCTTGCCGATGTACTCAAGGAAGTGCTGGATGCCTACGCCCTGCGCGGACAGCATTTTGACTTAGTGGGCTTGTTTCTGGCCACGGCCTTCTTTGCCGACCCCGCCATGATTCGCCAGGCCTGCGCCTCCCTGCAACAGAATGTCGCCGATGTGGTGATGCCTGTATTGCGCTTTCCTTATCCTGTGCAGCGTGCCCTGATAAAAGACACATCCGATTTTATGGACTTCATGCATCCGGAACACGCGCTGACCCGCAGCCAGGACTTGGAAGAGGCCTACTACGACAGCGGGCAGTATTACCTACTCAGAGCAGCGTCATTTGCGCAAAGCGGTCGCATCATTGCCGGAAGGGTGAAGGGTATGGAAATACCCTGGCATGCCGCCGTTGACGTGGATGAAGAATCCGACTGGATTCGGGCGGAGCAACTGGCAAAAGCCTTCGGTAAGCCATGACGACCAGCATCTACCTGCGCGCCGACGGAGGTCCGCAAATGGGTTGGGGTCATGTGAACCGGATGTGTTCGCTGGCGGCCATCATGAAAGGGCAGGCACCGGTGGTGGCTGTTGCTACGGAAGCAGGGGCTAAAGTGTTTCAACATAACAACAGCGCTTTTGCAGCGGTGAAAACGCTTGACGCCGACGCTGCAGGCCACTGCTACTCGGAATGGGAAGGAGTGAATACCGAAAATTCCATCCTGGTACTGGATGGATATCAATTTGACTATACATATCAGCAGCAGGCCAAAGCCCTTGGTTTTCGGGTGGTGCTGATAGACGACTTTGCCCTCGGCCCTTTTGCCGCAGATATGATCATCAACCACGCGCCTGAAAGCCGCAGTCGCTACAGTCAGGAGGGAATCAGGTTTTGCTGCGGAACAGATTACGCGCTGCTGCGCCCGTCTTTTTACCAGCGCTTTAAGGAGCAGCCGCGCCGCAAGCAACAGGTCCTCGTTACCCTGGGCGGTGCTGACCCGCAGGCGCTGACCGGGCAACTGCTGAACCGCTTGCTGCCTGAACATCGTAACCTGAACTGGGTGGTGGTATGCACCGACAGCTTTGCACCGGAACACAGGCAACAACTGGAACAGATGGCGGCAGGCAGCGAACATATGACCCTGGAATACAATGTTTCTGAAGAAGGCATGCACAGGCTTATGATGCAAAGCAGCCATGCGCTGGTTTCTTCCAGCACAGTGGTGCTGGAGGCCTGGGCATCAGGGCTGTATCCTGCAGCATTATGCTATACCGAAAACCAGCGCATCATGTTTGAAGGGGTTTGCAATGGCCACTTGGCTTTCCCCTTGCAGGCAGCTACGGCGCAAAGCGGTTTCCGCGAATACCTTCAAACAACACCTAAGGAACAGGACGGCATGGAAGGCTGGAATCCGCCTGCTGCCATCCGTAATGCCTTTCAACAACTCATGCACGCATGAACAAAACAACCTTCAACGAATTACAGATTGGTCCTGAATTCAGGCCCTTCATCATTGCGGAGCTAAGCGGCAACCATAATGGCGAGCTCGAGCGGGCACTGCGCCTGATTGATGCCGCTGCCGATGCCGGTGTGCAGGCGGTGAAGCTGCAAACCTATACCGCAGATACCATTACCATGCCGGGAGTATATCGCATTGAAGACCCCAACTCGCTGTGGTATGGCAGAGATTTATATGAATTGTATGAGGAAGCCTTTACGCCCTGGGACTGGCATCCGGCATTATACGCCCATGCCGCCTCCAGGGGACTTATATGCTTTAGTTCTCCCTTCGACGAAACGGCTGTTGACTTCCTGGATGCCCTGGGCAGCAAGCTGTACAAGGTGGCATCCTTTGAAAACACCCATACGCCGCTCATCCGCAAGGTTTTGGCTACAGGCAAGCCGATGATTTTGTCCACCGGTGTGATAGACTGGCCCGAGCTTGACGAAACCATGCAGTTTATCCGAGGTGAAGGGGCAACCGAGGTGGCGCTGCTCAAGTGCACAAGCAACTATCCATCAGACCCCAAAGATTCCAACCTGCGGGCCATCCCGCTTTTGGCAGAACGCTATCAAACCCTTACCGGTCTGTCCGACCATACCTTGGGTATTGGCGTGGCCATAGCCTCTATCGCCATGGGTGCCTGCATCATTGAAAAACACATCACCCTAGACCGCAGTGAAGGCGGCGTGGATGCCGCATTTTCTCTGGAGCCCGCAGAATTCGCATCCATGGTTCGCGAAAGCACAGATGCCTGGAAAGCACTGGGTGTGCCGGCTCTGGTAACCCACCCCGGCCAGTTGGGCTCAGCCATATTCAAGCGCTCGGTTTATGCAGCCTGCGATATTGAAGCAGGATCACCGCTGACCGCCGAAAACCTCAGGGTGATTCGCCCCGCCAAGGGCATCCCCGCGAAACGCTATTTTGACATCTTGGGTAAGAAAGCAAGCCGGCATATTGCCAAGGGAACACCCATCCGGGAAGATTTCTTTTCTTAACAAAGCAAAAAACAAGCACAAACATCAATCAACATGATAGACCTCAGATACTGCAGCCGTTGTGTATTTCCAGAATCAAAGCCGGATTTGTTCTTCGACGATAACGGCGTGTGCAGCGCCTGTATCGGCGCTGAAAAAAAGGCCAACGAAATAGACTGGGAACAGCGCCGCAAGGATTTCTTCAGCATCGTTGAGCATTACCGCAAGCCTGAAGGACAGTCGGGCTGGGATTGCCTGGTGCCCGTGAGCGGCGGTAAGGACAGTACCTATCAGGCCTGGTTTCTGAAGTACGAGTGCGGCATGAATCCTTTGTGCGTATGCTTTGAAACCACCAACATCACTGAGCTGGGCCAGCGCAATCTGGACAACCTTTCGGATATGGGGATGGATGTGGTGTACTTCAAGAAAAGCCACCCCGCTTACAAGAAAATGGTGGTGGAAGGCTTTAAACGGGTGGGCGATGAAATGTGGCCCAACCACCTGGGCATTTTCACCATTCCGGTGATGGTGGCCGTGAAGTTTGGCATACCGCTGATCGTGTGGGGTGAGAATCCTCAAAAGGAATATGGAGGCCCTCTGGAAAGCATCAAAAACAACGTGCTGGACAGGGCTTGGCTCGAAGAATTCGGTGGCTTACTGGGTAACCGTATCCAGGATATGGTAGGTGTTGATGGCCTTACAGAACGCGAACTCACACCCTATTTCTATCCTTCAGAAGAAGAATTGAAGAAGGTGGGTATTGTTAGTGTTTTCCTGGGCCACTACTTCTTCTGGGACGCCAGAAGGCAACTGGAAATTGTAAAGCAACATGGGTTTTCTGTTAAAGAAGACGGCCCGGTGGAAGGCACTTATACAAACTACGAAAACCTGGATGAGAAGATGCACGGTCTGCATGATTACCTCAAGTTTGTGAAATATGGATTTGGCCGCGCCACCGATCATGCCTGCATTGACATCCGCAACAACCGCCTTACCCGCGATGAAGGGCTTAAACTGGTGAAGCAATACGACGGTAAATACCCGCACCTCAGCATCAATGAGTTTATCACATACTCAGGTATGAGCAAGGCGGAAATTGACGCCATCGTTGACTCCTTCACCAATCCTTTGCTGTTCGCCAGGGATGAACAGGGCGCATTTTTGAAAGACGAACAAGGCAACCTGATCCGCAACTACGAAGTTCAATGAGTTGTGTAATCATCAACTACGGGATGGGCAATCTGGCTTCTGTGTCAAAAGCGCTGCGGAAAATCGGCGTGGAGCACAGTATTTCTGCCAATCCCGAAGAGGTGATGCGCGCACAATCCCTCGTGCTGCCCGGCGTGGGATCTTTTCAGGCGGCCATGCATAATTTAAACGCCTCCGGCTTGTCCGATGCCATCCGGCAGCGCATGAACAGCGGCGATGCCAAACTGATAGGCATTTGTCTGGGCATGCAGCTGCTGGCCGATACGGGCTTTGAACCGGAACGCTGTGCTGGCCTTGGTTTGATTCCCGGTGAAGTGGTTGAGCTGGAATGCAGCTTGCCAGTGCCACATATGGGCTGGAACAATCTGGACGTGCGCAACCCCCTGTATTTTCAGGACCTGCAGGACCTGGACTTCTATTTCGTGCACAGCTATCATTTTAAACCAGCCCATGAGGCTGATGTAGCTGCACTTACAAACTACGATGGCCCCGTGGTGGCAGCCGTGCAACGCGGCCCCGTGTTTGGCTGTCAGTTCCACCCGGAAAAAAGCCAGCTCTCCGGATTAAAAGTACTTGAACACTTCTTCACCAAACATGCTTAAAATACGCATCATCCCCGTATTAACCTTTAATGGTTTTGCGCTGGTGAAGACCAAGCAGTTCGGAAATCCGCGCATGGTGGGAAACCCCATCCAGGCCGCAAGGGTGTTCAACAGCCGAAATGTGGATGAATTGGTATTCACCGACATCACAGCTACCTACAGTGGAAGAAAAATCAACCTGCCTTTTGTGAAGGAAGTGATTGATGAATGTTTCATGCCCGTTACCATAGGCGGAGGCATACGCAGCCTGGAAGATATTAACGACCTCCTGAAGATTGGCGCCGACAAGGTTTTGGTGAAGAATCTGGCCATCTCCGACCGCAACTTCATAGCACAGGGTGCGCGCATGTTCGGTGCTCAGTGCATCAGCGTGGCCATAGATGCCCGCAAAACAGGTTCCGGAAGCTGGGAGCTTTACCGCAAAACACCTACCGGCCTTGATGCCGTAGAGTTTGCAAGAATGGTAGAACAGGAAGGCGCCGGCGAAATTGTTCTGACCTCGGTAGACCGTGATGGCATGATGCATGGTTTTGATACCGACCTGGTAAACAGTGTACTCGAGGCCGTGAACATTCCCGTGGTAGCCGTGGGCGGCGGCGGTAGCCCCGATCACTTCCTGGAGCTGTTCCAAAAAACCAACGTCAAGGCGGCCGGAGCTTCGGCCATCTTTTACTTTACCCAGTTCACTTCTTACGACATCAAAAAGAAGCTGGGTGACCACGGTTTTCCAGCCCGATTTATGGCAGCCGGCAACTGATGATACAAAACCTACATTTTCGTCCTGCCGCCCCTGAAGATTGTACGCTGGTGTATGCCTGGTTTCAGGATCCCATCACCCGCGCCAACTCCTACAGCAACAATCCTGTTAGCCTGGAAGAACATACGCGCTGGTTTGAAGCCAGAATTCAACAAACGCAGGCGCCCTATCTGATGTTCTATGGCGAAAACCAGCCGGAAACACTCATCGGGCAGGTGCGCATCGACATGAAAGCCGAAGGGCCGGTCATCGGCATTAACCTGGCGCCCGAGCACAGGGGTCGCGGATATGCAGCGCCCATGTTGCGTATGGCTGCCGAATATTTTTGCAAGAACAACCTGCATCATACACCGATACGGGCATGGATTATGGATCATAACACCGCTTCACGTAAAGCATTCGAGGCGGCAGGGTTCAGTTTTGATCATGGAGCAATGGTTTCCGGAATACCAAGCAGGTTATACCTTTATAAACCGCAATGAAAGTAGTAGTTTTTAGCACCCATATCATCTGGCCGCAGCATTACGAAACGGAACTGGAAATCATGCAAAACCACCTGGACCAGGGGCATGAAGTAGTTCAGTTGGTATGCAACGGCAGCTACGGCATCTGCGACGCCAACCTGGACCACAGCATGTTCAGATGCATGTTCTGTGTGAGCCGAAGAAAAAAAGGTATTTCGTTGCTGGAAGGAAAGGTGCGTACCAGAGAGGTTCTGGATTATGTGAGCGAAGCCGAAAGGGATGAAGCCGCACAGGTTCGTCACTCCTTCGATTCGCTCGACCACCTTCAGGAATATCATATCGGCAACTATCCCATCGGATATGCGGTAGGTTCTACCCTGGTTTCCATCCTGCGCGACTCTACCCTTGACGTGAGCAGCAACAATACCAGGCTGCGCAATCTGCTGGCCCATGCCGCTTTGACCTATGCAGCCTGCAAAAACTTCCTGAAGGAAGAAAAGCCTGATCTGGTCTATGTGTTCAACGGCCGTTTGCCTAATCCCAGGGCCATGCTCAGCGCCTGCACAGAGTCCGGTATCGATTGCTTCATCCATGAACGCGGCTACAACTGGATGCACTATGAGGTGTTTAAAAACCGACTTCCCCAGGACCACCTGTTCATTCAGGAGCTGGTGCGGGAAGCCTGGGAACAAACCCCTGAGCCTGAGCGTTCAGAAACAGGAAATCGCTTTTACACAGAGCGTAGGAAAGGGCAGGAGCAGGGCTGGTTTTCATTTGTGAAAGACCAGAAAGAAGGCAATATGCCCGATGAGTGGGATGTGGAGCAGCACAATATCGTGATATTCAACTCCAGTGAGGATGAGTTTATCAGTTGTACCGACGACTGGAAGAACAAGCTCTACATGAACCAGTACAATGCCATCCGCAAAATATGCAGGGAACTGGAACAGCATCCCGATGTGCGGGTTTACCTGCGTTGCCACCCCAACCTGAAGGGGGCCTCGGAAGCCGAAAAGAATGAGCTGGAATCCATGAAACTGGAACGCCTGGTGTTTATCGCGCCGGAGTCGTCTATTTCTACCTATGCGCTGCTGGATAATGCTTCAGTGGTGCTCACCTTTAATTCTACAGTGGGCATTGAGGCTACCTTTTGGGATAAGCCATCCATTCTGGCTGGTCCGAGCCTGTACGACCAGCTGGGCAGCAACTATATTCCCACCACCCACGAGGAAGTGATGGAGTTGCTGCTGCGCCGCGATCTACCACCCAAAGGCAAACTAGGTGCGCTGATGTATGGTTATTTTTTCAACTCTTTTGGGAAACCCTTCCGTTATTTCCAACCTGAACACTTTTCAGGAGGCACCTTTAGGCAGGTGGACCTGATGAAGCCGGTATGGAAATACACACTGCCCAAAACACTGATAGATAAAGACCCCTCAGGTCTGAGCTCCCGTTTGATAAACCGCTTATTTCAAAAGCGCATTAAGGGATTTTCTCAATAAAGTTAACATCTGAATCCATGCCCCTTATTTCGGTGAATATCCCCCTGTACAATCGGGAAGCCTATATAAAGGCTTGTCTTGAATCTGTGCTGGCGCAGTCCTTCACCGACTTCGAGGTAGTGGTGTTGGATGATGCGTCTACCGATGCTTCGGCAAGCATTGTAAAGTCATTTCGGGACCCCCGTATCCGTTATTACCGCAACGAAAAAAACCAGGGCATCAGCGCCACGCGCAACCGCCTGGTAGCGCTTTCTCAGGGGGAATATATTGCTGTGCTGGACAGCGATGACCTTGCCGAGCCCGAGCGACTGATGCAGCAGCTTGCTGCTTTTCAAAAGGACCCTTCCCTGAGCCTGGTGGCCGGATGTGCCGCTGTTATAGACGCCGATGGTCAACCCACCGGGCAGGTATGGGGCAGCGCACTCAGCCCGGAAGCCTGCGCCGCACGCCTTCCGTTTTCAAATACCATCCTGCATTCTACTCTGATGGCTAAGAAGGCCTTCCTGGAAGCATTCCCCTACGATGCCCAATACAAGAGCGCAGAGGATTATGATGTGTGGCTGCGCGGCGCCTCGGCCGGACACCGTTACCGGGTGCTGGCCGCGGTATTGAGTAAATACCGTGTTCACGGCAGCAGCGAGAGCATGTTCTTCAGCAGAGAAATACGGCAAAACACCTTGATGGTGGTCAGCGCCCATTGGCAACGCCTGCTCGGAACAAATTTCGATGATGCTACGCGGGAAGCTTTGGACGACCTGCTGTATAGAAAGGGAACGGCACTTCAAAACCCGAAGTTGAGTTTCGACCTGCTGCACGGATTGTATGCGCAAAAGGCTGAAAACGCGCGTTTTTCCCATGCCTTAAACAAAGAAATTTATTACTGGTGGCGTACTGCCATCTACCGATTGCCGCGGTTCACAGTTAAAAACTGGTTTATACTCCGAAGTCCATTGCTCCGCCTCATGGCAGTGCGCGAAAAAACAGCAATCATCATCAAATGCATATTATTTAAACATAACATTCTCATGGCCCCATCTCATAATCAGAGAAAACTGGTGTACGACATTGGTTTTCATGATGGGCAGGACACAGCCTATTACCTCAAAAAAGGATATAAGGTAATAGCCGTAGATGCCGATCAGTCTCTCATTGCCAAAGGCAAGGAACATTTCGCAGGCACACTCAGCTCCGGGCAACTTACGCTGGTGGGTAAAGCAATTTATGAGCACGACAACCGTGAGGTGGAATTCTATATTTCCGACAACTCGGAATGGAACAGCCTGAACCGCGACTTTGCCGGCCGGAATGAGCTTGCTACCAGAACGGAAAAAGTGAGTACCATCAGGCTGGACAGCCTGATAGCTGAACATGGAAGGCCCTACTTCCTGAAGATAGATATTGAAGGTTACGATGTGTTCGCCCTGCGCACCTTGTCGCCAGAGATGGCCCCGGAGTACATTTCGGTAGAAGCGTTAAGCCTCACGGCAACCCATGTGCCGGATGAGGATGAATCATTGGCCACGCTTAGGGAACTGCAGCGCCTGGGCTATCAGCGGTTCCGCCTGATAGACCAGACGGAGTTTGCAGCCATGGAGCCCGACAAACCATTTTATGGGGTTAATCGCTTTGCCAGAGAACCTTTCTGGGCAGGTATTCTGCGCCGTTTTCTGATGAAGCGAGGCTACAGGCTTAAGCGTTACAGCAACAGGGATTGGATTAATGCCCGCTGCAATCATCATTTCGAATACGGATCGGCAGGGCCCCTGCCGGAGGAACTTGACGGCAGATGGCTGAATGCTCAGGAAGCCGCCAAGGCGCTGCGTTACCAACTGGCAGACGCAGTAAAACAGGGCCTGACCGGCTTTTGGGTTGACTGGCATGGAAGAAAATAAACGACTGCCCGTATCGGTGCTCATAGGCACCTGCAATGAAGCACACTTGCTCAGGCAATGTTTGGACAGCGTGCAATGGTGCGATGAAATTATGGTGGTTGACTTGGCTTCGGGCGACCACCCTGAACAGATGTTGCGCGGGCATGAACAACTGGAGCGCTACCATCGTGTGGCGCGCATAGAAGACATTTTCCCGGTGTTTATCCCAAGGCTGAAACACCAATGGGTGCTGTTGATAGACCCGGATGAGGTGCTGGACCCCGAACTGCAACAGCAGTTGCAGGCGTTTATTCCTCAGGCGCCGGAAGATGCCGGCCGCATCAATACACCCATACGATACTACTTTAAAAAACACGCACTGAAGGGAACCGTTTGGGGTGGAAGGCGCATCGGACGTTTGCTCATCCACCGCCAAAGAGTCCGTATCTCTGATACCGTGCATACAGCCATTACCCTGAAGGAAGATTTCAGAACCCATAAAATCCGGCACGCCGGCAACAATGTGGATCATCACTACTGGATGAGCGGCTGGAAACAGCTCATTGAAAAACACCGCCGCTACCTGGAAGGTGAAGGCCTGAACATGTACCGCGAAGGGAAACGCTTCAACCTCGCCAAACAACTTTGGTCGGGCATACAGGCCTTCAAGGAGAGTTTTATAACATGTAAAGGATACCTGGATGGCTTTACGGGCCTGGCCCTAAGCATATTCTGGGCCTGGTATCAAGTAGGCAAATGGCGCTCGCTGCGACTCCATCAGCGCAGTCTGCAATCACAACAACAAGCATGAACAAATCAGTACTGCATACCTTGCCCGAAGGCCATACGGAATGGCCCAAGATTACGGTGGTTACCCCTTCTTACAATCAGGGTCCGTATATTGAGGAAACCATCCTGTCCATTATCGGTCAGCAATATCCTAATCTTGAGTATTTTGTTGTGGATGGTGGAAGTACAGATGAAACCGTTTCCATTATTCGCAAATACAGCGAGCACATCAACTGGTGGGTGAGTGAAAAAGACCGCGGCCAGAGTGATGCAATTAATAAAGGGTTTAAACGTGCTACCGGCGATATTGTGAACTGGATTAACAGCGATGATATTTTGTATCCCAACGCGCTGTTTCATATAGCACAAACCTATATGGCCAATCCGGATGCAGGCTTTGTATATGGCAAAACACAGCGCTTCAACAGCGAAGGGCCCATGGAAATGATGCAACACGATGTGCCCGACCTTCCGCTGATGTACTACTATTATTTCCCATACGGGCAGCAAGGTTGTTTTTATAAACGCAGCATTCTGGAACAGATAGGATACCTGAATGAGTCCCTGCATTTCAGTATGGACTTCGACCTGTTCATACGGTTGCACCTGCATGCCAGAACGGTTAAAACCGATGTTCTGGTTGGCGGCTTCCGAGACCATGTAGCCAGCAAAACGAACAACCTTGAGTCCGTGATGGTGCAAGAGAATCTGGGTGTGTTCCGTTGCCTCATGCAGGCCTTCGGCTACACAAAGGGCTTGGATACGCTTGCAGCCTGCGGAGCACCTGCACTGGAACTGAACGGCTACAACAACCCCAATGTGTCTTTTACTGAAGCAGAATTGGGCCACATGACCTCAAGGTTTCTGGTGCGGTACATTTATTTCTCAGAGGTAAACGGCAAGCATCAATACCTGTACCATGCGCTGAAATTCATCAGGCAGCACGACCCTCAGGAATACCAGAAGAAGCGCAACTACTTTGATCGCTTGTACCGTAAGGCAGCCCTGCTGCGCTTTATAAAATCGTAACATATGTGCGGCATAGCAGGCATATTCGATATTCAGCATAAAATTTCAAGGGAAGACCTGATGGCCTTCACCGACAGCATGCAGCACCGCGGGCCTGATGGTTCAGGTTATGCTTTGATGAGCGGCAACCATTTGGGCCTTGGGCACCGGAGGCTTTCCATCCTTGACCTGAGTGAAGCAGGCAGCCAGCCGATGCACCTGCTGCAAGGGCGCTATACCATCGTGTACAATGGGGAAATTTTTAATTTCCTGGAATTGCGCCGGGAGCTGAAAAGCCTCGGATATTCTTTTGAAAGCGATACCGACACAGAGGTTTTTGCCATAGCCTACCACCATTGGGGAACCGACTGCTTTAACCGCTTCAACGGCATGTGGGCGGCAGCCATCTGGGATGAGGTTAACCGCGAGTTGTTGCTAAGCCGCGACCGCTTCGGCATCAAGCCGCTGTATTGCTACAGCCGCGAGGGATATCTTGCCTTTGCCAGCGAAACCAATGCCTTCCTGCACCTGAAAGGGCATAAGCGCAGCATCAACGACGCCCTGTTTTTAATGAACATTGCTGAGCCTTATGCCCTTGAAGGGGCTTCACTAACACCCTTCCAGGATGTTATTGCCCTTCCACCGGGTCATTTCCTTCGCTTTGGCATTACAGGCAGCGCCAGCCCGGAGCGCTGGTTCAACCCCAGGCAGTTCCTGACAAGCGAAACAGGCAGCCTGGCCGCGCATGCCAATCATTTTAAATCACTGTTTCTGGATGCCGTGTCGCTGCGCCTTCGTGCCGATGTGCCTATAGCCACTGCCCTGAGCGGAGGCCTGGACAGCAGTTCGGTATTTTCTGCCGTAATTCAGCTGTCGCAACAAGGAAAGCTGGAGCGAACGCCTGCTGATTTCCGTAGAGCCTTCATTGCATCATTCCCGGGTACCGAACTGGACGAGCTGGAGTATGCCCGCGAGGTGCTGCAACACACCGGGGGGGAAGGAACGGTGATTGAAGTAGATTACGCCAACCTGGCGGCTAAAACGGAACAACTTACCCGCGCCTTTGACTGCCTGTCGGCCAACCCCCTTACGGCCATACATTCTGTTTATGAAGGCATGGCGAAGGCTGGGTTCAGGATAAGTCTGGACGGTCATGGCGTTGACGAGATGATGTACGGCTACCGCGATATGGTGGCAGCCACCCTAGAATGGCAGAAATGGAACAGCAGGGAACAGGAAGCAAGAAGCACCTTCGGTGTTTTGTCTGGTTTGTACGCGCCTGAGTTCAGGCATGAACTGGAACATAAATTCAATAAAGACCTTGCATGGGTAAGCGGCCGCAGAGGTACATTGAAACATCGCCTGGGCAAGTTGCTGAAAAGGCCGGTTGGCAGCCTTCAGCCATTCCCCAGCCATCCGTTGGCCGGCCAACAGCTGAAATACCAATGGCCCGTGAGCGAACAGCAAGGCTATCCCTGGATGGATATGCCCGCGCAAGTTGCCTGGCTGGAGTTCTTTAAAACCACCCTGCCGGCCCTGTTGCGTAATTACGACAAAGCCAGCATGCTGAACAGTGTGGAAATAAGAATGCCCTTCATGGACTGGAGGCTGGTGATGTACACCCTTTCACTGCCCCTGGAACACAAGCTGGGACAAGGATATACAAAACTGGTTCTGCGCGAAGCCATGCGCGGCATCCTGGCCGAACCCATAAGAACAAGAACCTGGAAGGTTGGATTTATGAGTCCGGTGCAGCAATGGTTCAACCAGGGCCTCGGCGACTGGGTGATGGACATCCTGAACAGTCAATCCTTCAGAAACCGCCCCTGGTGGCATACACAGCAGGTGCTGGATTATGCCGAAGCCCAGCGCAGGGAAGGCTGGAGCAGGAAAGGCGCCGAACAAGTGTGGAAGCTCATCAACGCGCACCTCATCGCACATTAAATCCGGGCAAAATCAGAAGCATGCGCATCTTGTACATTTACGGCAATGCCTCCCTGAACGACGGCTCCATCAGGAGCAAGATTGTCAGTCAGATTCACTACCTGAACGAGGCTGGTATGGCATGTAAGGGCGTATTTTTTTGCAAGGATGTAGAAAGTCCGCAGCAGCTCAACAAAGACATACACTTTCAACCCTTTAGCGCTTCGAAGCACCATTGGTTCAAGCGCATCCATCAACAGGGGCTTATGCTGAGCGCCGTAGAGGCCTACCTGAAGGAATATCAGCAGGACTACGACCTTATTTATATCCGTTATCCCGGAGCGCACAGTGTGTTGTTGCGCATCATGCGCCGGTATGGAAATAAAATCTGCCTGGAACACAATGCCAAGGAAATCTGGGAAGCCCTGAACCAATGGAACCACTTTAAACCTTTCTGGAAACCATCCTCCATGCTGGCCTTTCTGGGATATGTGGTCATCCCTGTGTTTCAGGAGCTGGCCTATGGAATCCCCATCCGCAGAAAAGCCCTGATGGGCACTTGTGTGTCGGATGAGATGGCACAATATGAAAAAAGACAGGCCCTGGGTTCCTATGAGCTCTACCCCATCAGCAACTCCATTGACCTGGCCAGCAGTCCGCTGCGCCGCGCACCCTCCTTTTCCGGCCACAGGCTCAACATCCTGTTTCTGAAAGGCACCAGTGGCGTGGCGCCCTGGAATGGCATTGACCGCCTGATCCAATCCATGGAACAATACCGGGGCCCGGTGGCGGTGCATCTGTATATCGCCGGAACCAACAGCGAAGGAGAGTTTGCCGTGCCGCAAAGTCTGGCAGACCGTATTCATATCAGCGGCTACCTGGACAACAGACAACTGGATACGCTGTTTCATGAATGTCATATTGGTGCGGCTACCTTGGCGCTGTTCAGGCACAGGCAGGAAGAAAACGCAGCACTCAAGGTGCGCATGTACGCAGCCCGCGGCATTCCCTTCATTTATGCCTACCGCGATATGGATTTGAAAAACCAGCCGGAGGCAGAGGCCTGGAGCTTACAATTTCCCAACAACAACAGCCCCATTGACATGGAAGAAATACTTGCCTTCGCCGCAAAAGCCCTGCAACCCGGGCACGAAGCCGCCATGCGAAGCTTTGCAGAATCCTGCATGGGATATAATGTGCGCATGATGAAACTGGCCAAAGTGCTCACAAGGAAATTGAATCATCAAACTAACTGAATTAAATAATAATTAAATGAGTGATACCCAACCCGGAACCCTAAGTATTGTCATTCCGGCCTACAATGAAGGTAAAACCATCCACATGATCCTGGATCGTGTGCGCGCCGTAAGCCTGATTCACCAAATGCGCAAAGAAGTAATCATTGTAAACGATTGCTCGCGCGATGATACTGAAGAAGCGATTCTGCGCTATGCCGAGGCGCATAAGGATATGCCCATTTCCTACTACAAACACGAAGTAAATAAGGGTAAAGGAGCCGCCATCCACACAGGCATAGCCAAGGCTACCGGCGACTATGTAATCATTCAGGACGCAGACCTGGAATACGATCCCGAGGAGTACAATGAGTTGCTGAAACCGGTCTTCAAAGCCAACGCCGATGTGGTTTACGGAAGCCGCTTCATGGGCCATCACCCGCACCGCATTCTGTTCTTCTGGCATTCCATAGGCAACAAGTTCCTCACCTTCCTGAGCAACATGTTCACCAACCTGAACCTTACCGATATGGAAACATGCTACAAACTGTTCCGCCGCGACATCATCCAGTCGCTGAAACTCCGCGAACAAAGGTTTGGCTTTGAACCTGAAGTAACGGCGCGCATAAGCCGTATACCGGATATCCGCATTTACGAGGTGGGTATCAGCTACTACGGTCGCACCTATGCCGAAGGCAAGAAAATTGGCTGGAGGGATGGTTTCAGGGCCATCTACTGCATCCTGAAATACAATCTGTTCTTCACCCGCAATAAATAAAATTACATCCCGCATGGCGCAGCGCGAAAAGCACGCAACACGGCATCTGGTATATTTCGTCGAGGAAATAGAAACCTCGTTTGTGATTCACGACCTGATTAACCTGTCACAGCGTTTTGAACACATCTATCTGTTCTGCGGAAATAAGATTCCTGACAAGAGCAAAGTGCCCGCCAACGTGCAGCTATATGAGCAATACATGGATTGGGGCAGGTACAACATGCTCAGGCTGCTGCTTACGAACTTCTTCTTCGTGTTTAACGTGCTGGCTGCCGAAATGTGGAAGGCGAAGAAGTTCATCCCTGTCAGAAAAAATCTATCCTCCCTGTTGCTGAACATATTCAAGGCCGATGCAGTGTATGCGCAGCTGAATGCGGCGGGCCTGGGCAAGGAGGAGTTGATGCATGCCCCCTTTTATGCGTTCTGGTTTTATGATACCAGCTACCTGGGCGTGCTCAGACAGAAATACGGCATACGCAAAACCATCGCCAGGGCGCACAGTGGCGATTTGTACGAAGACCATGCATCAAGGGTAAAGCGCTCGGATCTGCGCCATTTTCAGTTGGACAACCTGAGCTATTTGCTGCCTGTTTCCAGGCAGGGCGCGGAGTATATGGCTACCACCTATCCCGCCTACCGCCTCAAAATACATACCGTGTATCTGGGTACCAAGGATGGGGGCACCAATCCGCACCAGCCTGAAGGGCTCACCCTGGTAAGCTGCGCCCGCTTTAACTACCATAAGCGCCTGGATAAAATTGCTCAGGCACTGCTGAACACCCATGTGCCCATCACCTGGATTCATATTGGCGATGAACGGCTGGGCCAGGATATCCAGGGCATGTCCGAATACCTCAAGTTGAGAAAGCAATTGGAAGCGCTGCCCAATGTTCAGCTGCGTCCAACGGGCGCTATGGACAATGCCGATATTTTCAACCTGTACCGGCAGCAGCCGGTGAGCCTGTTCATTAGCCTTTCAGAGAACGAAGGCATTCCGGTAAGCATTATGGAAGCCATCAGCTTTGGTATTCCGGTGATGGCTACCGACGCCGGAGGCTGTCGCGAAATTGTAAACGAAAAAACAGGCGTGCTGCTGCCCGTGGATGTAAGCGTTGAAGCAGTGGGGCGCAACCTGGACGCATTTGCCAACGCTGCCTTGAATAACCCAGAGTTCAGAAACCAGGTGCGCCGATTCTGGTCCGGCCACTTCTCGGAAGAACACAACTACCAGACACTCATGAACTATTTATGCTGATGAAAAACACCCCACTCTCCCCACAAAAAAACCCACAAAAAACCTATGCAGGCTGAACAACCCATACAGCAAACCTGTACCCACTGCCTGCTGAGCAGTGCCGATACTGAAGTAATCAGCTTCAATAACGACGGTGTTTGCTCCTATTGCACCGGCTACGAACAAACCATCAGGGCGTTCAACAAACATGCAGACGCTCCTGAAGTACGGTTAAACCGTATGGTTTCAGACATGAAGGCCAAAGGCCAGGGACAGCGCTACGACTGCATCCTGGGGCTGAGCGGCGGAACCGACAGCACATACCTCGCCTGGTGGGCACATCAGCAAGGCCTGAGGCCGCTGGTGGTGCATATGGACAATGGTTGGAACAGCGAACTGGCCGTGAAGAATATTGAGAACATCTGTACCCGCCTCGGCTGGGATTTACATACCCATGTGATCGATTGGGAAGAGTTCCGCGAGTTGCAGCTGGCCTATTTAAGGGCCGGTGTTATAGATATCGAGGTGCTTACCGACCACGCCATCTATGCCGTGATATACAGGCTGGCACGCAAGTACAACATCAAATACACCCTGAATGGCTTTAACTATGCCACCGAGGCCATCATGCCTAAAGGCTGGACATACAATAAACGCGATTACGAAAATATTCGCGATATATACAAGAAATATGGAAGCGGTAAAAAGCTGAAAACCTATCCGCACCTGGGCTTTTCGGGTGCATTATGGTACCACCTTTTCCTGAAAATTGAGAACGTAAATGTGCTGAATTACCTACCCTACAACAAGGAAGAGGCAAAGAAAATCATCACCGCCGAATTGGGCTGGCGCGACTATGGAGGCAAGCACTTTGAAAGTGTATTTACCAAGTTTTATCAGATATACATTTTGCCTGGAAAATTTGGCGTGGACAAGCGCAAATGCCACCTTTCCAACCTGATTTGTTCCGGACAGATTACCAGAGAACAGGCGCTGGAAGAACTGAAGATGCCCCTGTACGACGAGGCCGAACTTCGCGATGAGAAACAGTTTGTGCTTAAAAAATTTGGCCTCAGCGAAACAGAATTTGATGCCATCATGAACGGTCCGGTGCGCAAACATGAAGCCTTCAAAACCGATAAGGTGTTGTGGCAGCGCTATTTTAAATTCATCGGCCTGTTGAACGGCTGCTTAAAGGCAATCGGACTCAGGCGCAAGTCCTGAGGGCTGTAAATTGTAACATCGAATAAATTCAAATACATCCCCACGAACCATGATTGAAATAAAGAATACAAGAGTTTTGGTGCTTGCACCACATACCGATGATGCAGAACTTGGTTGCGGAGGTACCATTGCAAAGCTTCTGGATCAGGGTAATGAAGTGCACTGTGCAGCCTTCTCCGCCTGCCAGCAATCTGTCCGACCGGAATTCCCCCCGGACATCCTGATCCGCGAAGTGAGGGAAGCATCGTCGCTGCTGGGTATTCCGGAACAAAACCTGCATCTTTTTGATTATGAAGTCAGAACCTTCAACTTCCGGAGGCAGGACATCCTGGATACCATCCTGACATTGAAAAAGAAAATTGACCCCCAGGTGGTGTTTATCCCTTCGGTGAATGATGTACACCAGGACCATTACACCATAGCACAGGAAGGATTGCGCGCCTTCAAGCTCTGTATTTTATTCAGCTATGAGCTTCCTTGGAACAACCTTACCTTTCAATCAACCAGCTTTTCCATCCTGAGTGAAGCCCATCTTGAGCGCAAGATTGCGGCCATCAAGGCCTATAAATCGCAGTCCCACCGCGCGTACATGACCGACGAATTCATTCGGGGCTGGGCGCATATGCGCGGAGTGCAGATTCAGGAGCGTTATGCCGAGTGTTTTGAGATGGTGCGCATGAAATTTTGAAGTAAACGTAATCCTGCCGTAATCCTCTGCACAGCATAAAGCAATGTTCAAATTTGTATTTTCGAACAGCATTCCGCAGGAACATCCATACATGAAGAAGATGATAACATCGAGAAGCACAAGTTTCAGTAAACCATGAAGGCAGGATCATTTCTGTTGTACAACTTGTTCACCTTCCACGCCAACGGAGTCAACAGCAACGGTGAGCAGCGTCGCTGTATGGACAATGTGCTGTACAAATTGTTCATGAAGACCCAGTTTCAATGGGATCAGGCACTCATGGCTCATGGTTATAAGGATCATCTGAGTGAAGGTATACGTAAACCATTAGGCTTTCACAAAAACCCTGCGCCTTCACTTGAGGCCTATGATCTGGAAGCAACACACTGAAATGACGCACCGTGTGAAAACCGTGTACGGCATTGAATTAAAAGATGCTTAAATTTCGGCCATATTTGGATATCAGACAACATGAACTCCTTACGCCCCGAACAGCTTGCCGATGAACTTTCCCTGGTGATATTGGGAACATCGACAGCGACCATTTCCGGCATAGGATTTCCGGGAAATCACGATGAGCACAGCCTGTGCTGGGCGGGAAGTGAGGAGGTGCTGAACGAGTTCACCAGTGGCTATGTCATTGTGAGCCAAACGCTGCAGCACCTGCAAAGTGAATACCCTCACCTTTGTTTGTTGAGCACCATGGAGAAGCCCCGTTTGGTTTATGCGCGTGCCTACATGCGCTATTTTCATGAAACTGCCGAACCTGATAACTATGTGGGTATCCACCGCGCCAACCCGGATATCAGTGTAGGTGATAACGTTTTTATCGGAAGTGATGTGAGCATCGGAAAAGGTACGGTGATTCACTCAGGCTGCGCCATACTTTCCGGAACCACCATTGGCAACAACTGCATCATCCGCAATAACACCAGTCTTGGAACTGAAGGGCTGGGATTGGAATTTGACGAGCTGGAAGGCCGATACATCCCCTTTCCCCAAATTGGCCGTGTAGTGCTGGAAGATTATGTGGACATAGGCCCGCACAGCACCGTTCGCCGCGCAGCAATGGGCGCAACGCATGTTGGATACGGAAGCAAAATCGGCTCTTTTGTGAACATAGGCCATAATTGTACCATTGGCCCGCATTGCATCCTCACCAGCCATATTTGTATAGCCGGCTCGGTGCAGGTAGGCGCCTATTCGTTTATCAGCATCGGTACCACCATCCGCAACAAAGTTCAAATTTCCGATCATGTGGTTATCGGACAAGGTAGTGTAGTAATAAAAAGCCTTCCGGAACCAGGAACTTACTTTGGTCATCCCGCCGTAAAGGTTGAAGTCAGCGGCTCGAAACCACAAACCGAGGACTCCTGATAGATGCATAAGCCTGAATCGAGCATACCCAGTGCGGTGTTGATTGTAAACTACGATCTGGGTACCCGCAACGGAGTTGGAGGCAGACGCTGGGCCTTATTTGGCAGAGCCTTGCTCGAGGCAGGAAATAAAGTACATTTTCTCACCACCAGAAAAGAACTACCGGAAGAACTTCAATCCTGGCAAAGCCAGATCCACCAACTTAACTCACAGTACCCAGGCATCATCAATACCGTTCCTACAAGCCTTCAAGGAAAGCTGGCTTACAAGCTGTCCCTTTTGCGGATGCGGCTCAGCACCAAAGGAACCGTTTTCGATTTGGGAAATCGCGATAAGCAGGTGCTTCTGCAACAATGCCGGTCCCTGATTAAAAAGCATCACATCCGCGTCTGTATCTTCACCGGCGCCCCCTTCAGCTACCTCTACTACGGAACACTGCTGAAGAAGGAATTTCCAAACTTGATATTGGTCAGCGATTTCCGCGATAAATGGACCGAAGGCTTCAACTATGGAATGCGTACCCTCAGCAAGTCCAGAAGAACCTATGAACAAGACTGCGAGCGGGCAGTGGTAGAACAATCTGACCTGGTAACCGTAGCCAGTGAAGATATTGCAGATTACCTGAAAAACATCCACCACCGCGATTACCTGCTCCTGTATAATGTGGTATCACCCATCCTGCACGAACCTACTGAGCAGAAAAACCCCAGCAACAAGCCTGCAGACCGCTTCCACATCGCTCACGTGGGGAATATTTCTGATGGTTGTGAAGTGCAAACAGAGCACTTCCTGAATACCCTGAAAGTACTAAGCGTAACTCATCCAGGCAGATTTACACTTTCTCTGGTGGGCTGCCCCAATGAACAAATGGTGCAGCAATTTAGGCAGGCCGATATTCCTGGAGTGAACATTGTAGGCAGGCTTCCTCAGCAAGAATTGGGCTCCTTTATGAGTGATGCCGATGCCTTTCTGGTGTTCAACAGAGAAGTCTTGGCTAAGAGCATTCCTACTAAATTTTTCGACTACATCATATTCAGGAAGCCTTTAATCGCCTATAAATTGAAAGGAAAATTGTCAGAACTCATTACGAATAAACAACTGGGATTGCTGCTTGACCACAACAAACCCGCTGAAGTAGCCGCCCAATTGCTGACGGAACTGGCCGGAGGAGCGTATCCTTTCAACCAGGATTACTCTAATGAAGAATTCACTTCCGAATTCCAGATGGAAGTACTTAAAAAGGCTTTGATGCCGCTGCTCAACAGACAACCGGTTTGAACAGGCGGTGCCGAGCAGAAAAAACCGCGTTTAATTAGATTTTTTGTAAGGTCGGGCCGGATTACCGAACCAAATTTCACCCTCGGGAATATCCTTGTTCACAAACGACAGGCTTCCAGTTACTACATTATCGCCCAAGGTTATGCCATGCTGTAATACTGTGTTCGTGCCTATAAAGCAATTGCGGCCAATTTTGGCTCCGCCAATCTGCAACTGACCGGTGTTCAGGTTGTTGGTCATCACCTTCGGACATATGTAGGTTCCATCACCAACCTCTACACCCCGTGCTAAGATGGAAGCGTAGCGCACAGTTACATTATTTCCCACCTTGCAATCACCAGAGGTTGATACCCTGGAATCGATGTAACAGTGTTCACCGATAATGGTATTCTTGCGCAATTCAACATAGTTTTTAATGGTTGTATTGTCGCCAATAACCACCCCCTCTTCGATAACGCAATAGGCACCGATGGAAACGTTTTTTCCGATGACTGCTTTTTCTGAAATCATGATTATCAGGTTTTTACGCAAGCAAAGATAAGAACGCAATAAAAATTTCCTGAAAAAACATCTGCCTTTCGAGGAAAGCTTCGACAATGGTATTGAACATACGATTTCATTCATTTTTACCCCAACATGGCGGATGCATAACTGAAGCCATTCAAGCGCCTGCTTCTCATATTGAACTAAATGCAAAACCACTTAAAATTACCTTACCGAGCTGGGTATTTGTAAGATACTATGGGATATTTGCAGCGTATAGCAGCAGCGTTACGGCAACAGGCATTGTTCAATTACACGCTGGTGGATCGTTGTTTATTCGTTCGGAGGTGAATGCATTCCATCAGATAATGAACCTGAACATGAAGGATTCCCGCATTCGCGGTACATTAACGCAATTTTTTAACCTGACATATTGATCAAGGCAGTGGAATCTGACCCTATACTTATTTTAACCGGGAAACTTGGCACCAGGCATGGGGTGGGCGGCAGACGCTGGGCGCTCTTTGGCCGCAGCATGCTTTCTGCCGGAATCAATGTGCAGATCGTTACCGCACAACAGGACATTCCCGAAGAGTTTATTGATTACAAGGATCATGTACACCGATTCAATTCTTCCTATCCGGTAATTCTTCAAAAAGGCCCCAGCAGTTTTATTGGCAAGCTTTACTATCGTATGGCCTTGATGCTGATGAAATTAAGGGTACAAGGAACTGTTTATGATACCGGTGTTCTGGATATACCTCGGCTGCTTGATCTGTCGCGCAACATCATCAGAAATCACCATATTAAATACGTGGTGTGCACGGGGGCACCCTTCAGTTATTTGTACTGCGGGGCACTGCTGAAAAAGGAATTCCCTCACCTGGTGCTGTTAAGTGATTTCCGCGACCGGTGGACCATCGGCTTTCATTACGGCATCAGCGCCCTGAAACCAAGGCGCTTCGCCTTTGAAGTTGCGCGGGAAAAGGAGGTGCTTCAAGCCTCCGATGTGGTAACGGCCGCCTGTCCTGATATCATTGCCTACCTTGCCGCTATCTGTCCCGGAAACTACCACCTCATCCTAAACCCCGTTTCTGACCTGCTGAATCCGGTGGTCCCGGAAAATGCCGCTGCCAACAAAGCCTTTACCATCACCTGCGCGGGGAACATAGGCCGTGGCTGTGAACCGGTATTCGAACATTTCCTCGATAATGTAAAAGTACTAAATGAACGTTGTCCCGGACAGTTTCGATTCGTATTTATAGGCAACGGCGACAAAGAAATGGAGCTGATTATGAACCGCACCCCGCTGCCCAATATGGAACGTCACCCCTACATGGAACAGGATCAGTTGGCAACCTACCTTTCAGCATCCCACGCGTTTTTGCTGTTTCAAAGGCCGGAAATGGTGAACAGTGTGGCTACCAAAGTGTTCGACTATATCAAATTCCGTAAACCGCTTATCGCCTGTATTGGTCCCGGTATGTTGAGCGACATCATGAAACAGGGGCAACTTGGCTACATCATGGACCGGAATCTGGATGCCGAAACCTTTGTTTCAGATATGATCAAGTTGAAGGATGGTAAATGGCCTTTTAATAAAGACTTTGACTACTCCGAATACACACTGGATTATCAGGTGCGGAAGGTATTAAACATCCTTTCAGCAGCTGGAAAGAACAAAGAAGCACCTCGATAAGTACTGTTTCCTGCCGAAAATCAGGCTTATGAATGGAGAAACATCAGATAGTCCGTGGAGCTCTTCTTAAATTTGCATAAACAATCACCATGAGCGCTCAGCTTTTTGAACACCATCCATACATAGAGCAGTTGAAAAAACTCAATCAGACCTATGAAAATCGTGCTGAATTCCACAGCCACGCAGGTGCTATTCTGCAGGAAATGGGTGCAGATAAGGAGTTTTTGAAAACAGTGGTCAAGCGGAATTTCGATGATGAAGGCTACAAGACTCAAGTTTGGAGTCAGTATAACATCCCATTCCTGTATATATATGAATGCACGGATTTTCATCTGAAGATACATTTCTTTCCGGCCATGAAAGACTTCACAACTGGTCAGGCCGCGCATTGCATCCACCACCACAACAACTACATCCTTACCACTGCCGCTATTTATGGCAGCGGTTATGAAACCATGTTGTTTGATAAAAAGGTAGAGGTGGATGAAAAAACACTGGAAACACGGATGCGTGTAGCAAAGCACTTTACCCAACAGGAGCACCCTGTACACACCATCGATGCCTGGGAACCCCATGTGGTATTCATGCCTCCGGCCTACAGCACCACGCTGCAGCTGTGGACAACCGACAAAAAACGCACTACCGATGGGCTGCGCAGCAATCCCATCCTCAAAGCCCTTAAAATGCCCATTCGTAAGGTGATTTATTGGTGCGGTCTGGATCGCGCAGTGGGCATTTCCGCGCAAAAAACCTATCAATGGTATCCGGAAGGCGATCATTTCAAAGCCATCCTGGAAGATGAATACTTTGGTCCAACAAGAAATGCTAAGGGCCCTGAGGTAGATCTGTGGAGCATGCAAAACGTGTTCATCTTCATCCAGCGTATGGGCATTGCCGATATGGACTACCTGCGCGAAGTGCGGCAGCGCGCCGACACGCCGGTGGCTTATCTGCCTTGGCTGGATATGTTGCTCGCGGGGGAACTGATTCCCGATACCTGGCACCGCGACAGCATCAACATCCCCCGTAAAACCTATCGGGCAGAAGATATCTACAGCGCTGCCCACATGGAGCCGCTGCCCATCAACGGCTGATGTTCGCCTGCAAGCGGGCTTAACGTACCTTTGCTGTCCGTGCGCATCATCTATTTTTCCCCCCATCCTACGCATGACATTGTAAGCGAAGTTGGCTACAGCACACACCAGCGAGAAACCATCAAGGCGTTTAAAAACCTGGGTCATGAGGTGCTGCCTGTGGTGATGGGTGGTACCATCCCCGAACAGAAAAAACAATTTACGCAGGAAGGACCCCGCCGGTCTTTGAAAGAATTGTTGAAAAAACGCCTGCCCGCCGTGTTTTACAATGCCCTGAAAGATGCAGGTATCCGTAGGTTCGACCGCCAGGCTGCGGCAAAACTCGAAGAAGCTGTACAGCACTTTCATCCGGACCTGGTGTATGAACGAAGCGAATACATGCAGGATTCCGGAATGCGCATATGCCGCAAAGCCGGTATTCCGCATTTTCTTGAGGTGAATGCGCCCTTCATGGAAGAAATGCGCCACTGGGAAGGCAACTCACTCCTGCACCCGCTGGGCCATGCCATAGAAAAGCGGAAAATACATGCCGCCACGAAGGTGTTTGCGGTATCTACCTCGCTCCGCGACTTCCTGGCCCGCCGTTATCAATACCCCGCTGCGCAAATCAGCGTCATCCCTAATTGTATCGATCCGGAATCAGTAATGTTGGATCCGGCCCATGCCGACGCCTTGCGCCAGCAATGGAATTTATACGGTAAACAGGTGGTTGGATTTGTGGGGTCGTTTTTCCCGCATCATGGACTTGACGACCTCATTAAGGCCTTTGCGCCGGTTGCACAGGAATTCCCCGATGCCGTCCTGCTCATAGTTGGTGGCGGCATGAACGAAGAAGCCCTGAAACAACAGGCTACCAAAACCCTCGGACAGGGAAGGGTCATCTTTGCCGGAAAGGTTCCGCACAGCAGCGTATACCATTACATCTCCCTGATGGATGTTACCGTTATGCCCAAAAGTAACTGGTATGGCAGTCCGATGAAAATATTCGAATACGGCATCCTGGGCAAAGTGGTGGTGGCACCAGATAATGGCCCTGTGAATGATGTGATGACCCACGGCAAGGACGGCTGGCTGGTACAACCCGGGGTTCCGGCGCTGGCCGATGCCCTGAAACACCTGCTTGCCCACCCGGCGCTCAGAACGGAAATGGGCGCTCATTTCAGAGATAAAATCCTCAACACTTATACATGGAATCAGCAGGCAGCATACATCCTGAGCCATTTCGCATAGCCCTGATTTCCGATGGCCTGTTTCCCCTGAGCATCGGTGGGATGCAGAAGCATACTACAAGGCTGGCCGCGCACCTGGCCGATGCCGGTGCTGAAGTGCTGCTATTTCACCCGCACCACAACCTGGAGCCTGGTAAACTGTTTACAGAGCAGCAATTGCAACGCATCAGCTGTATCTATGTTGCCTGGCCGTCAGCGCCTGCTTTTCCAGGTCATTACCTCCTGCAGAACTACCGCTACAGCCGGGCAGTTCACCGCATCCTTCGCCAGGAACAGCGCATAATAGACGCCGTTTATGTGCAGGGGTTCAGCGGCTGGAAAACAATTAATGCCGGATTAAACCGCATCCCGGTGGTGTTAAACCTGCACGGTATGGAAATGTTCCAAACCCTTCGGGGCAGGAAGAACAGGATGCATGGCCTGTTGCTGCGCCCGCCCGCCCGCAAACTCATGCGCAGGGCTGATGCCGTGGTGTCGCTGGGCGGAAAATTGTCAGACATCATCAGGCGCCTGGCTCCCGGACAAAAAATCATCGAACTGCCTGTGGGTATTGACGCCGCATGGCTGGGTCAAAAGCCGGTATCAACGCATGGGCAGGAACGCCGGGTGCTGTTTGTAGGACGCTATGAATGGCGCAAAGGCCTGGATGTGTTGAACAGCGTTATTCCCGAGCTGCTTGCCGAATCGCCCGTCCCTGTCTCGTTCAGGTTTATTGGCGACATACCCGCGCAACACCGCATACATAGCCCCGCCGTTCATTATTACGGGCCGATGCGTGATGAGGAACACATACGTTCCATCTACCAAAGTTCGGATGTGCTGGTATGCCCTTCCTACAGCGAAGGAATGCCCACGGTAATTCTGGAAGCCATGGCTCTTGGCTTGCCGGTGGTGGCCACGGATGTGGGTGCTGTTGGGCTGCTGGTTTCTGATGCCAATGGGCGCCTCATTGAACCTGGCAATGCCCCTGAGCTAAAACAGGCGCTGATGGCTGTGCTCACAAGCACGGACCGGGAACTGCAACAGATGCAGCAGGTTTCTGCAGAAAAGGCGGCAGACTTCAGCTGGGAGCGTGTTGCTCGTTTAAGCCTTCAGGGTTTACAGGAGCTGAAGCGGACGCTGGCTTAGTCCGGTACTTAATCCATGGCACCTTGATGTTGCCCTTGGCAATCTGATAGGTATAGTAATACATGAAAATAAATAGGAAAAATCCATTCCCGAAATAGCTCCCGGTACGAACCAATCGTACCACAATGAGGATAAAAATACCCTGGTTCACAATATTCAATTCCCGCAGATGGGGATTCTTCATCTGCTTCTTGCCCATAAAGAAACGGAACAGGAAGAAGAACAACATAAACAACCCGAAAAGCCCAGTTTCAGACATCAAACGCAGGAATAAGCTGTTAGCGTCAAACTTGTTGAAGGTGCCGAAACGCTCCGTGAAGTCCGTAGGGAAATACTTGGCAAAGGTGATGTCGTAATTGATAGGGTGTGAACCCAAACCGGAACCAAATAAGGGATTCCTCTGGAAGCTTTCTTTAGCGATGATGTAGTTGGTATATAGCGCAAAGGTGCTGGAATTTACCTTCGACATTTTTTTAACGTCAATGCCTCCATCCTCAGACTGAAACATGGATAGGGTGTCGTCCACCCGCACCTGGAACTCATAAAACGCATCTTTAAGGTTGTTGTAAAAGGCAAAAAACAGAATGATAATTAAGGGCATTAAAAAGAACTTCAAACGACCTTCAATGATGCTGAAGTAATTGGCGCTGTACATATACATCACCACCATAAGAATCAGCCCCATGTAGCCAGCCGAGGAAAAAGTCAGCACGAAACAAACAAAGATGACACCGCCTTTGATTAAATTAGCAATGTTATATCTGTACTCAGCCTCGTTTATCAGCCTGTATAAACAATAGTAGAGCGCGGGCATCAGGGCCACGGCCAGGAAGTAAGGCTCTCCCATAATGGAGTAAACACGGTATAAGCCCGTGGTGGTGGTTTTCACCTTTTGTGTAATCTGAATGCCGTTCAGCAGCAATGCTTCAACAAACAAACCCCAAAGGGCTACCCAGAAGGCTACATTCAGGTAGATGTTGAAGATTTTCATGATGTTGAACTGATTGGATTTCAACAAGAGGTAAAAGGCAATGGCTGAATAGGTAATCCCCAGGAACTGTTTCACAAGGTGAAACCCGAGGGTGTCATAGGCATTGCATACGGCAAGGCTGATGGCATATAAAACAAGCATGAACCAGGTGAACCAGCGAGGAAGCAAATTCAAACGCTGGTTCCTGATAATTACCGTGATGATGAATACCAGATAAATCAGGTAATAGTAATAAAAGTCAAAAGGGTTCCGGAAGAAAAAGAAGTCGTCCATGAACACGGAACAAACCATCAATAGGGTTAATAGCCTGAACATCCTTTATGATTTGTTTATCGTGTTTAGCTTGTTGAATGTTTCAATATCGGTCTTCCAGCGACCCCATTCGCGGCGGCTGCACGCGTACTTCACAGCTCCGTGAAGCCAGAAAGGTTCAACGTTTACCCGCTTGACAAACAAGGGATTTTTCTCTTCAGCATTGCTCCCGGCGAAGGTGCTGTGGAAAAAACGGTAATGTTGGCCAATCATCTGCAGTGCTGTTTCAGAAACGCTTTGCAACGAGTTGAATGGGGCACAGAAATGCATGGTCTCTTGCTGCAGCAGCTGGTCCAGTACCTCTTTAGATTGGACAATTTCCCGCTGAAGCTGATGTTCATCCTGCTCCTTGCTCATGGTATGACTCATGCTGTGTGAGCCTACAATATGCCCGCGTGCTACCAAGGCCTTCAGTTCATCTGTGCGCAGGGCACAAAAATCCTCAGGCTGATGGTCGTAGTGCGGGTTGATGATGCGCCGGATGTGCGCACGGTAGTAAGGTTCCTGCTGGTCGTCTGGCAATTGAAAGAAATCGGGAACGGTAAAAAACAAGCCGCGAATGCCATATTCTTCCAGCACCGCCGCGGCCTGAAGATTGTTGCGCAAGCCGTCGTCGAAGGTGAATACCACGGCAGGTCTTGTTGCTATAGTCGTTCCTCGGCCATCATAGAACGTGTCAATAAAGGAGGCCGATTCCAGGGAAAAATGCTTGCCCAACAAATCCAGTAAGCCCCTCAGTCCATCGAGGTAGGCATAAGGTGTGCTGTGTAAGTTCAATACCAGCAAATCACCCGGGCGCTGCGGGTAGCCACTCAACGGAAACATCAGGGTTCCCAGCACCGATTTGACGAGGTGTGTGAACGGGTGCAGTTTTGATGTATAATGCATGGCTTACCAGGTGTCAATATCGCCGCGCATCATGTTCCAACGCTCCGGCTGGAGGCCTTCTGTTTCCCCGGTGAAACTCAAATTGATAAAGTGCACGCGTTTTTTGGTTTTGAAAAACAGATCCTCCGCAGCTTTTGCCGTTTCTGATCCGCAGGCAGGATTCACGGCAATGCTTGCAAAAACCGTACTGCCTTCCCTGCGCAGGGCGCGAAGCAGGTCTTTAATGGCTGCGCCAATGAGCGAAGCAGGAGCCTTGCCGGCATATATCTTGCCGATGATGGCTTCGTTGAAGCCCTTGCGCACCCCCATGCGGAATTGGATGTTTATGGTTTGACCTTTGCTGTGGTATTGATGCCACCAGGAGTCCCATTCAGGCATGAAATCTTTGCGGTAGTTCCAGAATTCAGGGTCGGCAGCGGTTTGCATCAACCCGTCAGATTCAAGCTTTTCGGGTACTGCAACAGAAAATGCAGCACCCTTGAATGGCCTGCGCCGTAAAGTCGCCAGGATGTTTACAGGCCTGATATACCAATGCATGTCAAACACGTGTTTCCACCCTTTCTTTACAAAGGCCGGCTTGGATGCAGGTACCGGAAAGCCAATAAGATAGTCGGCATGATCTTCTTCACCCGCCTGCTTCATCCCATCGAGCAGGGTGGCAAAAACGCCTCTGCCACGGAAATCGGGCGACACCAAAACACCTAAAATCTGATAGCTGCGGCAGCCTTCACCTGCGCCACTTAGGGGCCAATGGATGTAGGAAACCATGCCGGCAAGAGCAGCTCCTTCAGTAGCCAGTAAAATGCGATGCCTGCCCTGCTGGATGGGATGTTCATACAAGGCGTCAAAACGCTTGATAAACCAGGACTCCATGAAGGGATATTCATGCAAGGTCAGCCGGATTACCCGTTCTTTCCAGGACGGGTCGTATAATTGAACACGCATGGATGTACAGAAAAACCTGTCAGGCAAAGGTAACGCCAACAAGCATAATACAGGCGCATCAATGAAGGTGGTGGTGATATTCAGGGAGCTGGCTCCCTATATGCTGGCCTGCCTGCGCGCTGCCGCGGCGAAATCAGGGCAGGAAATGCTGGTTTTTTGTTTGCCCGTGAATCCTGAAGCACCTTTTGATTTCGGGGAACAGCCCGGCCTGCGCATCATCGACAGAACTTTATTTTCTGCCCAAGAACTGGAGCAGCGCATCAGGGAAGCAAAGCCCCAGCTTGTGTTTATTGCCGACTGGACCAACACCGCCGTGCTCAGGGCTGCCTGGAGGCTGCGAAAAGAATGTGTGCTCACCACCGGTTTCGACAACCACTATACCGGTGCCCTGAAACAGCGTTTGCTCGCCCTGGGAGCCTCTTGGCTCTTTCCCCGCTTGTTCCGCCATGTGTTTATTCCCGGAAAGCCCCAGCGTCGCTTTGCCGAAAAACTGGGCTTTGAACCGAATCAGATTACCGAAGGCGCCTATACCGCCGATACAGCCCTTTTTGCCGCACATGCTTCTGCTTTCGAGCATCAGAAAGCACAACATTTCCCCCATCGTTTTCTTTGCGTGGCCCGATACATCCCTGCCAAAGGTTTGGATACGCTGTGGGAAGCTTTTGCAGAAGCCAAACAGGAATATCCCTGCGACTGGGAACTGTGGTGTGCCGGAACGGGTGCACTTTGGGAACAGCGCAGGGAACACCCCGCCATCCGCCACCTCGGCTTTGTACAACCCGCCAACATGGGGCCTGTTATAGCCGATACCGGTGTATTTGTGCTGCCCAGCATTTTTGAACCCTGGGGTGTGGTGGTGCATGAATACGCTGCCGCTGGTTTCCCCCTGGTGCTTTCAGATGCCGTAGGCGCAGCCTCTGCCTTCCTGAAACAAGGCAGCAATGGCTATACCTTCGCCGCATCCAATAAAGAAAGCCTCAAAGCCGCTCTGCTGCACATCATGAGGGCCACTGACCCTGAACTGCAGCGCATGGCTGAAGCCAGCCGGAATCTGGCCGCAGCCAATAGTCCTGAAATTTGGGCAGTACGCTTCCTGGATATGGGTAAATCGTTTTCAAACGAATAACATAAAAACCGCAACTTCGCAGAGATGTGTGGTATCAACGGCATAGCAGGTCTTGACGACATTTTCCGCCTCAACGACCGGCTGGTGCACATGAACAACGCCATCCGGCACCGCGGCCCCGACGACCGGGGTATTTTTACCACGCCCGGCTGCGGTTTGGCCCATGTGCGGCTCAGTATTATTGACCTTTCTGCCGAAGGTCATCAGCCCATGCACAGCCATGATGGCCGATATACCCTGGTGTTTAACGGGGAAATCTACAATTACAAACTGCTCAAAAAGCAACTGGCCGACTACCCCTACAAGAGTCAGACCGATACAGAGGTCATCTTGGCCGGCCTGTGTCGCTGGGGCCTGGACGTGATTGCAAAGCTGGAAGGGATGTTCGCCGTGGCCATCTGGGACCACCAAAGCCAAACGCTTACCCTGGCCCGCGACCACCTCGGAAAAAAACCACTGTATTACGCCCATGCCGACGGCAAGTTGCTGTTCAGCTCTGAAATACGCGGCCTGCTCGCTTCCGGCTTGGTACCCCACGAATTGGACCCGCAGGCGCTGGCAGAGTTTTTCTCCTGGCAAACGGTGCACGCGCCCAATACCATCCTCAAGGGAGTAAAACAACTGATGCCCGGTACTCAGCTAAGCTGGCATCAGGGCACCATCACCCGTCAGCGCTATTTTGAGCTGCAGGATTGCCGCCATAAGTTCAAGGTTACAGGCCCTTATGAACGGGTGAAGAAGGATGTGAACAGGTTGCTTGTGGAAGCAGTTGAAAAACGCATGGTGAGCGATGTGCCCCTGGGAGCCTTCCTGTCTGGTGGCATAGACAGCAGCATCATCGTAGCCCTCGCCTCCGCCTTTCGCCCCGGCGAACTGCAAACCTTCAACATAGGGTTTCAGGAAGAAGCGTTTAATGAAGCAGCCATCGCCGCTCAGGTAGCCCGCAAGTTCAACACCCGCCATACCGAAATAATCCTTACCCCGCAGGAAATAGAACAGGATGTGCTGAAAGCCCTCGATGCCATGGATTTTCCCACTACGGATGGGGTAAACACCTATGTGGTGTCAGGCGCTGCCAAGCGTGCAGGCATCACCGTAGCACTTTCCGGCCTCGGCGGCGATGAACTGTTCGGCGGCTATTGGATGTTCCCGCTCTCCCAGCGCATGCAGCACATGAAATTCCTGGGTAAGCTGCCCGTATCCCTGCGCCGCATGTTTGCCGATTGGTACCGCCGCCTGAAACCAGGAACCCGCTCCGACAAGCTTTACAGCATCATGAGCCGCCCCGGATTCTCCTTCCAGGAATGGTACCCCGAACTGAGGCGCATTACCGATGAAGAACGACTTTCCTCACTCATCAGCAGCGCCCCTTATCAAACCGCTGCCGATGCCGTATCGCACATCAAGAGCGAAGGTAATGTGGTTACAGAAGTTACGCTGGCAGAACTGCAAACCTATCTGCCCAACATCCTGCTGCGCGACAGCGATCAGATGGCTATGGCACACGCCTTCGAAATCCGTTGCCCCTTCCTCGACCTGTCCTTGCTGGATTATGTGCTGTCGCTTCCCGATGCATTCAAACCGCTGAAGCCAGGTAAAAAACTATTGCTCGACACCTTCGGACACCTTTTGCCTGAAGAGGTATATAATAGACCCAAAATGGGTTTCACCTTCCCCTGGGAAGAATGGCTCCGCGGACCTATGGCCGGCCTGGCCGAAGAAGGCATCATGTCCCTGAAAGAAATTTCCGTGGTGCAGGGCCGTGAAGTAGAACAACTGTGGCACCGCTTCCGCTCAGGCGACAAAACTTTGTCATGGGCAAGGGTATGGGTGTTCATCGTTATGGGCCATTACATACGCAGAAATAAACTGACCCTTTGAAGCACATCCTGGTGTTTATCGACTGGTACGAGCCCGCCTTTCGCGCCGGGGGTCCGGTGCGCAGCGTGGTGAACCTCATAGCACGCCTGAAAGAACGCTATCGCTTCAGCGTCGTTACTTCCGTATACGACTACGGAAGCAGCGAACCCATGAAGGGCATCCAAGCCAACACCTGGACTCCCGGAAAACAAGGAGAACACATCTGCTATCAGTCCAAAGGAGGCTTGCTGAATGCCATCAGACACATCAAAAGCACACAGCCTGACCTGGTTTACCTGCAGGGCATCTTCTCATTTCATTATTCCCTGTTGCCGCTGCTGGCCGCTCAATGGTGCAGAAAGCCCATCGTGCTCGCACCCAGAGGCATGTTGCATCCAACGGCGTTGCAGTTCAAAGGAGGCCGCAAGCGACTGTTCCTCCGCATGGCTTGGAGCCTGGGCCTGTTTCGCAAGGTGCGTTTCCAGGCCGTTGATGATTTTGAAGCCGATTACATTAAAGCCGTCTTTCCTGGTGCACATATCCTGAGGGCTACCAATTTGGCAGCGCTGCCCAACAAGCTGCCTCCACTGGAGCGCGAGGCATCAGCAACACTGAAGCTGGTCAGTGTGGCGCGTATTTCTCCAGAGAAGAACAACCTGTTTGTACTCCAACTGCTGCAATCACTGGCGTTTCCGGCAGAAGTGGTGTTCTACGGAGCACCTGGTAACGACGAGCGCTATGTGACGGCCTTCCGCGAGGCGTTCACCCAGCTGCCTGGGCACATCCACGCGCGGTGGGAAGGGTTTCTGGACCCCGAAGCCCTTCAGCCTGAACTGAGAAAAGCACACTGGTTTATCCTGCCCACCCTGGGTGAAAACTTCGGCCATGCTATCTTTGAGGCGCTGGCGGCTGGACTCCCGGTGATGATTGGAAACAATACACCCTGGAAAAACCTTGCCGAGCAGCAGGCAGGCTGGGACCTGGAGGTGCAAAATACTGATTCCTGGCTGCACATGCTCAGCAATGCCTATCGGATGGACAGCGCAAGCTACCGCAACATGAGCACTGCCGCCATGAACTTGGCACAGACACAGGCAGCGGCCGACAGCGCTTTCACCCAATACCAGAACCTGTTTGGCGTATGAAAACAAACCTTGAAGCCTTCGACAACAGCCATTATCACTCCGGCGCCGGACGCTTGAAGATGATCTTGTGGTACCTGGCTAATGCCCTACTGATGAACAGTGCACTGCCCTTCAGCGGCATGAAAGCCCGAATGCTGCGGCTTTTTGGCGCACGCATTGGGAAGGGTGTGGTGCTGAAACCTTATATCAACATTAAATACCCCTGGAAACTGGAAATAGGCGATCACTGCTGGATAGGTGAACAGGTATGGATTGATAACCTCGACCAGGTGCGCGTGGGCAGCCATGTCTGCATTTCTCAGGGCGCCATGCTGTTGTGTGGAAACCACAACTACCGCCGCAGCACTTTTGATCTGATTACCGGACCCATCACCCTGGAAGATGGGGTGTGGATAGGCGCAAAAACGGTGGTCTGCCCAGGCGTGCTTTGCGGCAGTCACAGCGTATTAACGGTGGGCTCCGTGGCAACAAAAAACCTCGAAGCCTATACCATCTGCGCCGGCAACCCCGCAGCCGCAGTGCGCAAACGGGAGGTGAACGCATGAAGGTATCTGTAATTACCGCCACCTATAACTCGGCGGCCACCCTGAAAGAAACCATCGACTCGGTAATGGCTCAGGACTATACCAATCTGGAGTATATTGTGGTGGATGGCAACAGCAGCGATGGAACCCAGGAACTGGTGCGCTCCTATGGCTCGGCTGTGCATCAGTTTGTTTCTGAACCAGACCGGGGCATCTACGATGCGCTGAACAAAGGCATCGCCATGGCCGGAGGCGACATCATCGCGCTGCTGCACAGCGATGATGTGTTTGACCACCCCGGCATCATCAGCAAGGTTGTTGAACAATGCTCAAGAAGCAAGGCATCCATGCTGTGCACCGATGTGCAGATCTGTGACCCCGACAACATGCAGCGCGTGCGCCGCTATTATTCATGCACACGCTGGAAACCCTGGATGTTCCGCATTGGCCACCAGCCGCCGCACCCGGGCTGTTTCGTGCGCCGGGAACTCTACCAACAGTTCGGAACCTTTGACCTTTCCTACAGGATTTCTGCCGACTTCGACCTCCTGTTGCGTTTCATCCTGAAACACAAAGTACCTGTGGAATTTCGCAACTTTGTGAGCGTGCGCATGCGCGATGGAGGCACCAGCAATGCCGGACTGAAGGCGCGCATGAAGGCAAACAGGGAAGACCATCTTTCACTCAGGAAAAACGGGTATTTCAGCTTTTTGCCCCTCATTTATCTAAAATATGTACTCAAAGCATTTCAATGGCTGAACAAGCGGAAGGCGTAACATTTCCTTATCGGGGAACCATAGGCATTATCGGCGGCGGGCAACTGGGCAAAATGCTCATTGAAGCCTCTCGTCCCTGGAATGTGAAGAACATCGTGTTGGAACAGGATGTGGCATGTCCGGCAGCGGCGGTTGCCGACCAGGTAATCTGCGGCAGCCTGAATGACCCGGCAGCCCTGCGGAGCCTGGCAGCAAACTGCGATGTGCTTACTTTTGAAATCGAACATGTGGGCGTGGAAACCTTGTTGGAACTGGAACGCGAAGGCAAGCGCATTATTCCTTCCCCAAAGGTTTTAGACATCATACGCGACAAAGGCCGACAGAAACAATGTTACTATGACCACGGTCTGCCCACCACCTCATTCAGGCTGGTGGAAAGCCCCGCCGACTGGAAGGCTGCCTGCACCGAACTTCCGGGTACACGCCTGGTGGCTAAGTGCCGCACCGGGGGTTACGACGGCAGGGGCGTGGACATCTTCAGCCGCGAAGCACTGATGGATGACAGCTACCGGCCGGCATTTGAAGCGCCTTCGCTGCTCGAAGTGTTTGTAGAAGATGCGCTGGAACTGGCCGTGATTGTGGCCCGCGATGAACAGGGTAACACCTGCACCTGGCCCGCCATCCAGATGGAGTTTCACCCTACTGCCAACCTGGTTGAATTTCTATTTATGCCGGCAGAGGTTCCCGCTTCGCTGGAAACAAAAGCCCGGAACATCGCCATGGACGCCGTCAGCGCCCTGAATGGCGTGGGTGTTTTTGCCGTGGAACTGCTTTGCAACGGAGATGAAGAAGTGTGGATCAACGAAACAGCCCCCCGGCCCCACAACAGCGGCCACCATACCATAGAAGCCTGCTATACCAGCCAGTACGAGCAGCTGAACCGCATACTATGCGGATTGCCTTTGGGCGACCCTTCCCTCATCCAGCCGGCGGCCATGATCAACCTGCTTGGGCCGGAAGGCCTGGAAGGTGATTATCGCCTCAGCGGTGCCGATGAAGCACTTGCCATCTCCGGTGTGTACATTCATTTATACAACAAGAGCAGCATTCGGGCGATGCGCAAAATGGGACATGTTACGGTGATGGCTGATCATATGGAGGCTTTGAAGGCCAAAGCTTCCAAGGTCCGCGAGCTGCTGCGCTTCGTTCCTGCCTGAGCGGAAACAATTATACCGTCATGATTTCTTTTTCCTTCTGAAGGGTGGCCTCATCGGTCTTTTTGATGTAAACATCAATCAGCTTTTGCACGTCCTCTTCACCGGCTTTTGCTTCATCCTCACTAAGGCCGTCCTTTTGAAGCTTTTTAATCTTCTCATTGGCTTCCTTGCGCAGGTTGCGGATGCCCACCTTGCCGTGTTCTGCCTCCTGTTTCGATAGTTTCACCAGTTCTTTCCTGCGCTCTTCCGTAACAGGAGGAATGTTAATGCGGATGGTGTCACCATCGTTGCTGGGTGCGAAGCCCAAACTGGCATTGATGATTGCCGTTTCTACCGGGCGAATTAGGCTTTTATCCCAAGGCTGAATGACCAAGGAGCGCGAATCAGGCGTGGATACGTTGGCAAGCTGGGCCAGAGGTGTCATGGCTCCGTAATACTCTACCATCACGCTGCCCAACATATCGGGACTGGCTTTTCCGGCCCGCAAACGGTTGAACTCACTAAGGGTGTGCTGCAGGTTTTTTTCCAGGGTGCTCTGGAGCTCGTTGATAATCTGGCTTACACTCATGGCCTAACTTTCGTCGCGAAAATAATGTCTGTAAAGGTTTTCGGATGCTATTGCCTGAGGTTTTGCTATTTTTGAGGAAATTTTAACCATGAATCATCAAGTTTTTTTGCTGCTCGGCTCTCTGGGCACTACTGAAATCATTCTGATTTTACTCATTGTGGTGTTGATGTTCGGAGGTAAAAAAATCCCCGAGTTGATGCGCGGCCTGGGTAAAGGTATCCGTGAATTCAACGATGCCAAGAATAATGTAAAGCGCGAAATCGAAGAATCGGCAAAAGACCAGCCGGCTGACAAGAAGTAAGGTTTAAAAAGCTGCTTCTTTGTATTCGTACACCCAATATTCCCGGCTCCGCGCCGATTTGGAAGCGGGAGCCTGTTCCTGCAGGGCACTTGTAGAACAGTGTTTGCAAGCCTGTGAAACGCACAAAAACCTGAATGCCTTTCTGGATCTTTATGCAGATGAAGCGCTGCTAAGGGCCGATCAACTCGATGCCCAATTCCGCGCAGGGCGAAACCCCGGGAAGCTGGCCGGAATGGTCATTGCGCTAAAGGATGTCATCTGCTATAAAGATCATGAAGTCAGCGCTTCCAGCAAGATCCTCAAGGGGTTTAAAAGCCTCTACAACGCTACCGTTACCGAACGACTGCTTCAGGAAGGTGCCATCATTATTGGCCGCACCAACTGCGACGAATTCGCCATGGGCGCCAGCAATGAAAACAGTGCCTTTGGCCCCGTGCTCAATGCTGCCGATCCCTCACGTGTTCCCGGTGGCTCTTCGGGGGGCAGCGCCGTTGCCGTGCAAACCGGTATGTGCCATGCAGCCCTGGGTTCCGACACCGGGGGATCCATCCGTCAGCCTGCCGCTTTTACAGGCACCGTCGGCCTGAAGCCTACATATGGCCGTATCAGTCGTTGGGGCCTGCTGGCCTATGCTTCCAGCTTCGACCAGATTGGGCCTATGACCCTCACCGTGGCCGATGCCGCGCTGCTGCTGGAAGTGATGGCAGGCCCGGACCAACATGACGCCACCTGCTCCACACAAACTGTTGATGCCTACACCCTGGCCCTGGACGAGGCTCCGGAAAAACCCCTTCGCATAGCCTACCTTGGCGACGCACTTGATCACCCAGGCCTGGATACGGAAATACGCCTGCGCAGCTTCGACCTGTTTGAAACGCTGCGCAGCCAGGGGCATACCGTAGAAGCGGTATCCTTCCCATACCTGGATTATATGGTGCCCTGCTACTATGTGCTTACCACGGCAGAAGCTTCGAGCAACCTGTCGCGCTATTCCGGGCTCACCTACGGATACCGCAGCCCCGCAGCCCACGACCTGGAATCTACCTTCAAGCGCTCCCGCAGCGAAGGCTTCGGCCCCGAAGTGAAAAGGCGCATCATGCTCGGCACCTTCGTATTGAGCAGCGACTACTACGATGCCTACTACTCAAAGGCCCAAAAGGTACGCCGCGTTATCCGCGATAAAACCGCAGCCCTGCTCGAACAATACGACTTCCTGTTGCTGCCTACCACCAGTACCCCGCCCTTTAGGCTGGGCGAAAAGGCCAGCGATCCCATTGCCATGTATCTTGCCGACCTGTTTACCGTGCAGGCCAACCTGGCAGGCAATCCCGCCATTTCCATACCGGCAGGTACCAACAGCGCAGGTTTGCCCTTCGGCATGCAGGTAATGGCAGGCAACTTTAAGGAAGCTGCCATGCTTCGGTTTTCCGACTATCTTTCCCGGCTGTTGCCCTGATGCGTATTTTCGTTCTGCTGTTCTTCTTCGCGGTACAGGCAGCACAGGCCCAAACCGATGTGTACATCAAAAGAATAGCAGCCCTGTGCAACCAGGGCTTACCCTGCTTCTACAACGAACAGGTAGATGCCGAGATCTTATATTGGCTGCAAAACGAAGAAGACTATACCTCCTACATGTTGGGTCGCAGTGAAGCCCTGCTCGCGCCAGTAGATAAAGCCCTGGCGGAACGTGGCCTTCCCGGATTCCTGCGCTACATCCCCATTGCCAATACCAACCTGGCCTACGACTATTCCGGCTACGACGGCGCCTCCGGTTCCTGGCCGCTCTCATTTGCCATTGCTAAGCGCTACGGATTGAAAATCAACTCCTATGTCGACGAGCGACGCAGCCGCGAAAAAGCCGCTAATGCCGCCGCCGCGTATCTGTCAGACTTGTACCGCATCTACCGCGACTGGAAAAAGGTGATTGCCGCCTTTCGCATCGGTCCTGTGGAACTCAATAAGGCCATTCGGCTCTCAGGAAATTCGCTGAACTATGACAGCATTCACAACTTCCTGCCCGAAGTATATCAGGCCCCGGTGGTCCGATTTATGGGGATGTTGTACATTTTCAATTTTCATTCCCTGCATGGAATTAAACTGAAGCAATATGTTCCGGAAGTGGCCGATACCGTTTGGTCTTCCTGTGCCATGTCGTTTAAAGTGCTTGAAGATAAATTGCCTATTAAAGGCGAAGACCTGCGTTTTTTTAATCCCGTGTTGCGCGGCGCATACATTCCGCATTACTTCGAACCAACGCAGTTTTATCTGCCTGTAGGTTACGGTGCGCGCTACATTAAAATCCGCGATTCCATATGCATGGAAGTATCGGAAAAGAAATACCCACCCCTGCCGGCCATCACCGAAACGGGTATTTCTCCGGATACCGTGTTCAAACAGGCAATCATCATCGAACAGCCTCGTCCCGGTGGGCCTGCGCCCCAATACGACACAGTGGTGCGTGTGATAGACTCGGTAACATACATAGAAATCCGACCGCATGTGGCGCCTAAGCCTGCCGCCGCTCCGGAAGGGAAAGTATGGGTCTATTACACCGTTAAGTCGGGGGATGCCCTGTATACCCTGGCGGATATTTTCGACTGCACCGTTGCCAATACCCGCAAATGGAACGGCTTGGGCAGCAACGCCATTTCAACTGGTCGTAAGCTGAAGTTTTATGTCTCCGCCTCTAAAGTTGCCTATTATCGGAAAATGAATGCCATGAGTCTGGCACAGAAGCGCAGTACTGCCGGTCGCGACTAAGTAAGGTACATGATGAGATTGTTCACACGCAGAATCCTGTTGTTTTCTTTTTTCAGTGCTTCGGTGCTTGCGGCCGCACCCGCTGATACCCTGAGCCAGGCGCGCCAACTGAAGGTGTTGCACACCCGTGAGCATATCCAGATTGATGGCATGCTTGATGAGGCCATATGGAATCAATATTCAGGCAGCGGTGCGCGCTTTATACAGCACTTCCCTTACGACACCGGCCGCAGCCAAACCCAAACGGAGGTGATGATGGCCAGCGATGAACACAATCTATATGTGGCGGTGGTTTGCCGCGATGCGCATCCGGAGCGCCCTTACGTAATTCAAAGCCTGAAGCGGGACTTCTCCTTTCCGGTGAGCGATGCCTTCAGCATGGTCATAGATCCATGGAATGATGGTCAGAATGGATTTTCTTTTGGCGTGAACCCCATGGGTGCCCAACGCGAAGGCTCGGTGGAAGGAGGCGGTAACTTCGGGGTTACCACGGCCTGGGATCAAGTGTGGTATAGTGAAGTGAAACGCTATGCCGACCATTGGGTGAGTGAATGGAAGATCCCCTTCCGCTCATTGCGATTCCCTGCCGGCGTGGCCAGATGGAAGGTGAACTTTGCGCGCAACAACCTCAAAATAAACGAAACCAGCACCTGGGTTTTGGTGCCGCGCAACTTCAATGTGGCCAACCTCAGTTTTACCGGCGTGATGGAGTTCGAGAAGCCGCCACAACCGAAAAAAGGCGTGAATGCCGTACTTATTCCTTATGGCATCAACCGTGTAAACAGGGATTATGCCAGAAATAAACCGGGCACCGTGGAGTGGAATGGCGGCGCCGATGCTAAAGTGGCCATCAGCAGCGCCCTGAATCTTGACCTTACCGTCAACCCTGACTTCGCTCAGGTAGATGTAGATGTACAGCAAATCAACCTGTCGCGTTTCTCGCTGTTCTTCCCGGAGCGAAGGCAATTCTTTATAGAAAACAGCGACTTGTTCGGAAGCTTTGGCTTCAGGCAGATACGCCCCTTTTTCTCCCGCAACATAGGGTTGGAAAAAGGAAAGGTCATCCCCATACGCGCCGGGATGCGCCTGAGCGGGAAATTAGGAACAGATTGGCGCATTGGCGCATTGACTGTTCAAACAGGCGCTCCTGCTGGCCTGAACACCACCAGCAACTACACCGTAGCCACCGTGCAACGCAAGCTGTTCAGCTCCAGCAATGTTTCCGCAATCATGGTGAACCTGCAGGGGTTTAAGGAGGGACGTATGCAGCAGGGCAGCTACAACCGAATCTTTGGTGTTGACTACAACCTGATCAGCAAGAACAGCCGTTGGCGTGGAAAGGCCTTTTATCACCACAGCTTCTACCAGGGCAGCAATGCCAGGAATAGTGCCAACGCTCTATGGTTACAATATGCTGAGCCAAGGTTCTACCTGGAATGGAACCATGAATACGTCCATTCCGGTTATCGTGCCGACGCGGGTTTTGTGCCGCGCACCTCCGTGTACGATGCCGGAACAGGCCGCACCCTGCGCATGAGCTACCTGAGGCTGGAACCTATGGCTGCCAAAACCTGGTATCCTAAAAATGGGCCATTCAACAACATCAGGCTGAATTTATACAACAGCAGTTATCTGGACAGTTCATTCCGCGGCAATGATGTGCTCACGGATATTGGTCCACAGTTTACTTTCCGCAACACTATGAGCCTGAGTGCAGGCCTCATAAAGCAGTTTATCAGGCTCTATTACCCGAATGACCCCACCGGTGTTTCCGACACCTTCCTGCAGGCCGGCAGCTATAGCTTCAGCAGGGCCTATCTGCGCATGAATTCTGATATCCGCAAGCGACTGAGCGGCAGCATTGAGGTTTCAGGCGGCGGTTTTTATACCGGATCAAACCAGAGTGTGCGTGGCGAAGTAAACTACAGGGTGCAGCCCTGGGGCATCTTAAGCCTCACGGCCAGGAATGACCATATCTATATGCCCGAGCCCTATGGTCGTACCTTCCTTACCCTCATTGGCGGAAAGGCAGAGCTGAGCTTCACCAACAACCTGTACCTGACCACTTTTGTACAATACAATACCCAGGCGCGTAACTTCAATGTGAACAGCCGCCTGCAATGGCGTTTTCGCCCTATGAGTGATCTGTTTGTGGTGTATAGTGAAAACGACCGCACTTCTGGCTACGGCTTCGGGCTGCGCGGCGTTAAAGACCGCACCCTCGTGGTGAAGATGCTCTGGTGGCTAAATACCTGAGCTCAGGTATGTTTAAACTGCCGAAATACGAAAAACCTCAGGCGTTGCCGCAGTAAAGGGAACCACCTTCCGTTGTGTGTAGTCGAAAGCTACCATACCGGTTCGGGCCAGCGCAACAATACGTTCGCTGCCTTCCTCACTGATGCGGTAGTAAACGGCAAAACTGCGCGGACTTTGTTCGTCAATGAACAACTCGAAGCGCAGGTGCTCCGCCAGGAAGGCTTCCGATTTAAACTCCAGGGCAAGGTCGGCCTGAATCAGGCCGGTGCCGAAAAAGTTCAAGTCGTCGGGGCAGCCCAGGTCAGCGAAATAACGCACCCGTGCTTCGTGCAGAAAACCCGCCAGCTTGTCGTTGGCCAAGTGCTTGCCATAGTTCAGGTCGGTAACACGCACCGTGATGGTGGTGCTGAATACCGGTACACCGGAAATGTGCAATTTCACCCTGGCCATATGCCTTATTTCCAGTCGTTGAGCAGCAGGACTGCCTGTTCCATCATAGCGTCGCGCTTGTAGGGCTTCATCCAGTCGCGTCGCTGGGCAGACTTGGCCTCATCTTGTTGCACGGCGTCCATGTCGGATTGCAGTGGCTTGATGTCGCTTAGTGAAGACTTATAAGATGTATCGCTGTATCGTTTATTTTCGATGATGCGTTTACTTTCCTCTTCAGCATAGGCGGAAAGGCTTAGCGGATATTCCGTCACTTTACGGCGTTGATCAAGCACAGCGGCATATTCCTGCACCAGTTTATAATGCGGGCTGGCTGACACACGTGTTTGCGCGCCGGCTATCAGGCCGCTGCGGTTGCTGTAGTTGAAGGCCTCATATCCGGCGGGTTTGATTTTGTCAAACTGCATGGCATATTTCTGTTCCTTTTCACCCATCTCCATAAAGTCGTAGGCATCGGGAATCACCACATCGGGGGTAACCCCCACCAGTTGGGTAGTACCGCCGTTGATGCGGTAGAACTTTTGAATGGTTACTTTCACCGAGCCCATGCCGGCGTTCTGGCGGGTATCAAAAACATTGCCTGCACCCAGGTTGAAAAAGGTCTGTACGGTTCCTTTGCCAAAGGTGGATTTGCTGCCAACAATGATGGCGCGGCGATAATCCTGCATGGCGGCTGCCAGAATTTCGGAGGCAGAAGCACTGAAGGCGTTGGTGAGGATGACCAGGGGGCCGTCCCAAACAACCTGCTCATCATAATCGCTCAGCACTTCTACATCGCCCTGGCGATTGCGTACCTGCACCACAGGACCGGCTTTGAAAAACAGGCCTGCCATCTCTACGGCATCGCGAAGGCTGCCGCCGCCGTTGTTGCGCAAATCGAGCACTATGCCCTTTACGCCCGCATCCCGCAACTTGAACAACTCGCGGCGCACATCTTCTGCAGAACTGCGGCCTCCGCGTTCGTTGAAGTCGGCATAGAAGCTAGGAAGGTTGATGACTCCGAAGGTTCTTCCGCCGAATTCGGTGACTGCACTCTTAGCGAAACCTTCTTCTATGATCACCACATCGCGAACAATGGGGATTATCTTGATGCTGCCGTCGGGCTTCTTAACGGTTAAGCGCACTTCGGTACCTTTCTTACCGCGGATCAACTGTATGGCGTCGTCAATGTCCATGCCCACCACGTCAACAGGATCTCCGGCGGCCTGGCCTACCTTCAGAATTAAATCGCCTGCCTTCAGTTCGCCCTGGCGATAGCTGGCGCTGCCCGGTACAATGCGTTCCACCTTGATGTAGCCGTCGCGTTCCACAAGCGTGGCACCAATGCCTTCCAGCTTGCCGCTCATGCCTATGTCAAAGTTCTGCTTGTCTGCCGGTGGGAAGAAATTGGTGTGCGGGTCGTATATCTCGGTAATGGAGTTGATATAAAAGGAAATTTTGTCTTTGCGGTTCATGCGGCGCAGGCGCTTAAACCAGTCGTTGTTGGTTTTCAGCACCTCAGCGCGGGCGCGAGATTCAATGCTGTCCGCAGGGAGTTCCTTCACCGTGGTATCCTTGCGCAGCAGCGCCTCCTTCTGCTGTTCACTCTTGCGATAGCTGCGCTCCAGGATGTTGTACTTCAGCGCCTTGCGCCAATTTTCCTGAAACTCCTTGTCGTCTTTGGCATATTTAGGATGCTCGTTGTCGTAGTTCCAGGTTTCTGTGTTGTTAAAGCTGAAGGGTTTCTGCAGCAGGGTGGTATAGAGCGTTTCGGCCTGATTCATGCGCCGGGAGAAGAGGCTCCAGGCGGTATCCATAAATTCATAACTGCCACGCTTGATCTGATCGTCCAGTTGGGTGCGGTATTTCTCCAGCTTACGCATATCCTGCTGGGTGAAGAAACGGCGCTCGTTGTCCAGCTTATCCAGGAAGTTGTCGAAGATGTTTGCCGACAGTTCGTCGTTGAGTTTTACAGGTTGGTAATGGTGAATGTTCAGTTGTTCGATAACGCCTTCCAGGAGTTCAGATTCACCGCCTTGTCTTTTGCTGGAACAGAATACAAGAAAACTGAATAATGCGATGGGGAAGAGGGGTGTGATGAGGTTTCTGGATCTCATGGTTTAGTTGCCTATACTGTTAATGCCTTGTTCAAAATAAATGTCTACAGGGATGCCGCCTTGCTCCAGCCTGCCCAGGTCGCCCTGCAACCCGGTGCCAATGATGCCTTTGCTTTGTAAGAGGTTTGCGGCGGCTGTTTCTGAGCCATCTCCCTGTATCTGTAGCAAAAGCCCTGCCAGTTCGTAAACGGCCTGCCGCATTTGTTTCACATTCACTTTATAGGTCCCTGCCTGGTCGCGGGTGATAGCGCCGCGTTCAAGCAGGTGGTTGAAGGTAATCATGTTGGCTTTACCGTGTGCGCTGGAGGCGCCAAAGCGTACAGAACGGAACACGCTGGAAACGAAGGTCACATAATAATCTTCCAGGGTTCCTTCACTAAGGGTGCCTTGTTCCAGCAGCTGTGTGACCATGTACAAACCCAGCACGTCGGCCTTACATTCTTCAATAGCAGCATAGGTGGCGCCCAATGCTTCACGAACAGTCTTTTCGCCATTGATGGTATTCTTCACACCCAGTCCATGGGCTACTTCGTGGAACATCACGTTGGAAAAGAAGGCATTGAAGGTGATATGGCTGCGCTGCTTCTTGCTGATAAGCATAGTGCTGATGGGAACCACCATGCCATCAAACTTGGCCTGCATTACATTGCGTATCTGTGTGCGGCGGGTACCCAGCTCCTGCTGTATGCGCTCGTCGTTGGGTAAGTTTACCGCAATGGTTTTACTTCCCGCATTGCAGTCGCCTGCGTAAAACAGAGCATCAAACACGGCCAGCTGGCTGTTTGAATTTCCTACCTGCTCCTGCTTATATTTAGCTTCGACGGGAAGCTGCTCCTGCAGCCAGGGAAGCATGGCGATGTATTTCTCCAGGCGGCGACTCCATTCCTGGTCGCGCACCATTACGTAAGCCTCAAAGGCGGTTTTGGTGCCGAACAGTTTGTCTTCGTAGTTCTCAATTGGCCCGATGATCAGGTCGAACTTATTCTCCTTCATCGTCAGCCAGTATCGGTCGCTGATGTCAAAATTGCCCGTCAGCAGGTCGTTGGCGCGCAAGCGCAGGTACACGCTGAACTCCGGATCTGAGGCCTGCAGTGCGTTGGCAGCATGGAACATCTGCTCGGTCATGTAGCGCAACTCTACAGCATAGGCCTCGGTATAGGGAATCACCTTTACCCTGCCAAACTCATCGCGTTGCAAGATGGAGTAGGGACTGTTTTTAAGCGGGTCTGCCAGCTTGTTGAACTCTTCCTTTGAAAGGCTGGCAGGGTACAATCCCGAGCCCAAGGGTTTCGCCCCATATTCGGCCATGAACGGCTTGTCGTCGTTCAGTCGGTCCCAGGGTCCGTAGTTCAAACGGAAATACGCCTTCATCATGGAATCATTACAGCGGGATAAGGCCGCATCGCGGTCGCCGAAGGCCTGTTTCCAGAAGATGGCATCCGCTTGTCCGGCCGCGCCAATAAGCATCTTCAGGGCCTCGCGTTCCGCCTCGGTGCTTTGCTGCAAGTTGGCGGTAAGGGCTACCTTTCTGTATCTGCCCATGGCCCGGGCAGCATCAAAGCCCGGCACAGGTACGCACTGTGCTAAAGCATCGTGCAGCTGCGACATGGCAAAGCATAATAGCGCAACGTGTTTCAGTTGGTTCAGGTACTTCATGCAGCGTTTAAACGCCAAAGTTCAGGGAATGTGTTCGTAAATCTTTGTTTTTTTGTTTTCGCTTTGTTAAAAGCTGCGCAGTTTAACCGCAACTCCAACAAACATTCAGTATACTTTAACGGTTCTTCCATCGTTGACTTGTCTGAAGGCTTTATTGGTGATGGAAGTGGAGTCGAACCGCTCTATACAGCGGGCCGCAACAAAGGAACTGGGATTGCATACTGCAGCAGCCATTGGCGCTCTTCGTTGCGGAAGTTTGTCGCCCCAGCTTCCTGAGTACAGCGTGTTGCCTTTAGAATTGACCCGTCTTCGTAGCCTGCTCAGCGGCCCCTTATCATTTGCATTACTCCGCTTGTTGCACCGCGAATCGCGCCTGCTGTACGCCGGACGGCTGCATTACCCCGACGTGCTGAGCACCCCGCTGGTGCAGGATTCCATGCCCGCGCTGGGCTCCCTGATGCGCAGTGAACAAATGAACTATGCGTTGGCACCGGGCACCGTGGACCTTCCAGGGTGGGTGCGCTTCCGCACCGAACCCGTGATGCGGCTGAACCTCGATTCCGCCTGGAACCAGTTCTCAGATTACCTGGCTGCCTTGAACAGCAAACACCGCGTTAAAGCCAGACGTGTACAAGCCTTGTCGCAGGAGCTTACGTATAGCCTGCTGGATCTTCAGGATTTGCGGACCAACAGGCATTTATTGGATGGTTTATTTACCGACCTGAAGCAGCGCCTGCCTTTCATGTTGGGTGTTATCAATACCCGCTTCTTCGAAGAACAGGCTGAACACTATGGCAACCGGCTGCAATTGCGCCTGTATTCCTTGGGCGATAAGGTCGTTGGGTTCATTTCCCTTTTGCAGCAGGATGGGGTTTTATATGCCCTGCACGCCTGTGCCGAACCCGAGGAAAACAAGCGCTTGCATGTCTATCAGCGGATGCTCTATGATGCGTTGGATCTGGCCATCAGGCAGCGTTGTACATCATTGCATATGGGCAGGACGGCAGCGGGCATCAAGTCATCCATTGGTGCCGAGCCCTTGCCAGGGTTTTACAGTGTGTATGCCCGCGGAAGCCTGCGGCGCCTGGCCTTGCGCATCCTGGCGCGCTGGGCAAAGCCAGAACAACAGCCCATCCGTAAGGCGTTCCGATAAAAAAGCACATTTTTGCATCATGAGAACATTCATGCTGCTGTTGGCCGCCGCCATCATTGCTGTTCCGAATACCAAAGCCGGCGATACGCTGCGCAACAAGGCGGGCAGTAAATACATGTTTACCCGCAAAGCCGACCTGCAAGCCACGGCTGTGCGCAACCAGTGTCAGACCAGCACCTGCTGGAGCTTCAGCACCATCAGCTTCCTGGAAAGCGAACTGCTGCGCCAGGGTAAGGGGGTGCATAACCTCAGCGAGATGTTCGTGGTGCGCCATGCTTATTTCGAAAAGGCCATCATGTACTTGCGCATGGACGGCGACCATCGTCTGGATGAAGGCGGTGAAGCCCACGACGTGCCGCTCATCATCAGAAAATACGGCATCGTTCCTGAAGAAGCGTACCGCGGGCTGGCTTACAAAGGCAATGCTTCCGACAGCACCCATAACCATGGCGAGTTGCGCGCCGCCATCAAGGCCCTGGTTGATGCGTACAAGCCATTCGCCGCCTCCGGAAAGCTCAGCCCCTCGTGGCTGCAGGCCCTGAATGGGCTCCTCGATGCCTACTTGGGTAAACTGCCGGAAACCTTTTCCTATAGCGGAAAAACTTACACGCCACGCAGCTACGCCGATGCCCTCGGCCTGAAGATGGACGACTATGTGTTCCTCACCTCTTTCACTCATCAGCCCTACTACAAACCCTTCGTGCTGGAAATCCCCGACAACTGGAGCCTGCAAAGTGCTTGGAACCTTCCCCTGGATGAGTTTACCGAGATGGCCTTCCGCTCGCTGGACATGGGTTATACCTTCGCCTGGGCCGCAGACGTGAGCGAGAAAGGGTTCTCCTTCAAAGACGGTATTGCCATCCTGCCCGCCCACGACAGCCTGGTGCGCAGCAAGGCTGAACCGGCGCGCTTTGTGCAGGGAAAGTCGCTCAGCGCCTTCGACCAGCCGTGCCCGGAGCTCAAGGTGGATGAGCAGCTGCGCCAGCATTACTACGACTACAAACAGACCACGGATGACCACGGCATGCAAATGACCGGATGGTACACCACCCCCGACGGGAAACGCTGGTTCCACATGCGCAACAGCTGGGGCAACGGCAACTACCTGAGCGGATACCAGATGGTTTCAGAATCCTATTTCCGAGGGAAGACGATTTCCATCATGGTGCACAAGGATGTGCTGGGAAAGAAGCTCAGCGAAAAACTTGAGCTGGAACTGGATTAAACAATGTCAAACAAAAGCGAACGTTATCTGCATATGAAGAAGTACCTAACAGTTGTCCTGATCCTGATGACGGCATTATTGCTGTTTCAGGCCTGCGCCTCCAAAAAAGGCTGCAATACTAAGGGCAAGAAGAGGACAGAAATGGGATGGATGTAACCCGCGTACTCTTTGTTTGCCTGGGGAATATTTGTCGCTCGCCGCTGGCGGAAGCCCATTTTATTGCCCATACGGAACGAAAAGGTACGGCGCACCTGTTTGTTTGCGACAGCGCCGGCACCAGCAACAACCACGCAGGAGCGCAACCAGACCGGCGCACCCTGATCAATGCCGCTTCGCACGGCCTGGAAATCAGTCACCAAGCCCGGCAGGTGCGCAGGGAAGATTTCTTTTCCTTCAACGTTCTGGTGGCCATGGACCAGCACAACCTTAGCCACCTGGAGCGCATGAAGCCTGCCAACACAGCCGCCCGGCTGATGCTGCTGCGCGACCTGGACGATACAGATCCCGGCGCTGACGTGCCCGACCCCTGGTATGGCGGAGCGGAATTATTCGAAGAGGTGTATCATTTGCTGCATCGCTGCACGGAACGACTGCATGAACACCTGCACCAACAAGAACACCCTGCATTATGAAACACTTTATTAAACTGCTGGAAGCCCTTCGGGAGGACAGTATTCCCCTTTGGGGAACCCTGCAGCCACAGGCCATGGTGGAACACCTCACCCTCGGCATTAAAATAGGAAACGGCACCTTAAGACCACGCAATCCTGTTCCTTGGGATGATTATGACGATGCCCGTAAGGAGCAGGTGGCCAAGTTCACCAATTCTGAAACGCCCTTCTCCCGAAACATCATGAACCCCATGATGAAAGATCAGCCCTTTCAAACGCGTAAACCTAATTTGCAGGAAGCGAAAGACTGGTTTGCCGAAGAATTGGGCACCTTCATTCAATATTGGGAAGACCAGCCGGATGCTGTGCCCATGCATCCCACGCTCGGCCCGATGGGCCACCGTCAATGGCAGCTGTTTCAACAACGACACATCACGCACCACTTTATCCAGTTTGGGCTGATGCCGGATCAGGGTGCCTGAAACAGGGTAAGGCGCGCCGAGCTGACAAAATCCTGCTGCGCAACCTCCAGGTGATATACGCCGTTGGATAAAGCGTGCACGCTCAGGTTCAATTGCCTGTTCGCAGAAGTTCCGCAAGCCCGCAAACGGCCATTGCTGTCGAAGATGCGGTACCGGAAAGGCTGAGTATCGGGGAGCGCCACATGCACAAAATCACCCGCCTTGGCGGGGTTCGGATAAACAGAAATTTGCTCCGGAACCTTTTGCCATACGGAGGAAGGGGCCCAGAAAGGCTTGTCGGTAACCAGGTTGTCCAGCCAGAGTACGCTGCCCGGTTGTCTGGGCTTCTTCCCGTCTAAAACCGATTTGCTGCTGGTACAAACAACCTGCACGGAGTCGGGCAAACCCGGCAGCAGCCAATAGACGGGGACTTCAATGCGGGTCCAGGAAGTAATTTTTCGCCCTTCTATGTGAAAAGCTACACCCACATTTTCCTTCACACCCACACTCTTGTTGCGGGTGAAGAGCATTACCAACGCCGCAGAATCACCCGGAGCAGGCAGGTATTTCATGTAGAAGCTGAACTTGGTCGGCTTTTGGTTGGCAGGGAAGCCAGGACTCAGGTCGCGCTCGCCCATCGTGATGATGCCGGCGATGGTATCGCTGAACTGCAAGTCTTTGGAAGTACATGCCAGGGTGCTGATGCGCGCCGCCACTTTGCCCGATACCGGTGAAGAATCTGGCGCTACAAAGGGCAGACATCCGTATTCCGATACCAGGTTAAAGGTATTCCAGTAGAAAGGTTCGTAATAAGTTCCCGTGAACACCCAGTCTTCAAAACCTGCATTGGGGATTTCGCTTTGCTGGGCCTGAAGAGTTCCGCGTGAGCCCGGTACTAAAGCAGAAAGGCAAAGCAGAGTTAATAAAAGCGGTAAGCGCATGATTCAAAGTAAGGGAATTCTCATAGAAATAAGAATCTGGGATGATTCAATGATGAATTCAGAGATGTAAAGGGCTTGAATCACTGCTGTCCAAAACACTTTTTATTGAACAGTTAGTGTGTTGATTATCAAGTAGTTAGCTGACTGTTTTTGACGTTTTTGATTTATAACCGCAACCACCTAATGAACAATTGAGGAATGGTTCTGGAAGAAAAAAACAAGTCTCTATTCCAACAACAGCTAAATATTAGTTTGGATAGATATCATGTTACAATAATCGCTCCATAATTAAATCACACCGTTCATTAAGTAGAATGGATATTGGTAAAAAATATGAGTACATACTGCCATACGATGGCTATCTTCACCATTAAGATTACCCCAGTTTACGATTTGTCCTTTAT
>CANHRE010000009.1 GCA_947463095.1 Flavobacteriales bacterium
GAAAGCCGCATCATGGTGGTGGTTTTCGGAGTATAATGCTCGGAGATGTCTTCCTTTATCAGAATCAGGCCTCGCTCATAAAGGCTTTTGATGAACTTCAGCGGGTTTTTAATATCGGCCAGCTCGGATAGTTTATCCAGCACCACATAGGGCTGCTTAAGCAACAACTCGATGATGAGGTGTTCTTCTGCTGCCAGATCGGGGAGCTCATCGGAGCGCGTATCAGGGTGCAGCACCAGGATGCTCTCGCTTTGCAGTCGCAGTGCGGCGGGCAAGGCTAGCGACATGATGTCGCCGGGGTTGCCCATATAATAGTTAGAGAGCCATTCCCAAAAGCGCAGGTCATCATCACCCAAAAGCGGCTTATCGTCCAGGATGTGCAGGATGTAGCGCGCTTCGTAACCTGCAGGTGGCCTTTCACCCAGCCTCAGGATGATGCCCGCATAGATTTTCTTCTTTCCAAACTGCACCACCACCCGCTTGCCGGGAACGGCTTCTTCCTTCAGCTCCTCGGGAATACGGTAGGTATAAGTTTTTTCCAGGGACAGCGGCAGCAGGATGTCGGCAAAGAGCGTGGCGCGTTCCATGGTTGTGTTCTTGCGGAACAAAAAAACCGGAAGCGAAGCCACCGGTTTTCCTATTCATCTTGATTGAATGTTAATAGTTGTTGAGCATCATGGGCATGATAAGCATCAGCATGTCCTCATCTTTCTCAGGTTCACCGGGCATCACCAGTCCGGCTTTGCTTGGGGCTGCCAGACGCAGTTCAACGTTATCGCTGTCAATGTTGCCGAGCATGTCGATGAGGAAGCGACCATTGAAGCCGATTTCCAAATCTTCTCCGTCGTAATCGCAGGCAAGCCGTTCCTGGGCTTCGTTAGCCATTTCGATGTCTTCGGCACCTACCTGCAAATCGCTGCCGGCAATTTTCAAACGCACCTGATGGGTGGTTTTGCTGGCGAAAATGCCGATACGGCGCAGGGTGCTCACCAAATCCATGCGGCGCACGGAAAGAATTTTATCGTTCCCGGTGGGAATTACTGCTTTGTAATCGGGATAGCGTTCGTCAATAAGGCGGCAAATCAGACGGGTCTTATCATAGGTGAAGAACACGTTCGATTTGTTCCACTCGATGGTTACTGGTGTATCATCGTTGTTAATAGATGAACGCAGTAGGTTTAGGGCTTTTTTTGGAATGATGAAGTGGTTTTCGGCACCAGGTTTTACATCATTGCGGGTAAAACGCACCAGCTTGTTGGCATCGGTGGCCACGAAGGTGATGCTGTCGTTGCCCAATTCCACATAAACACCGGTAAGGGCAATACGCAATTCATCGCTGCCGGTGGCAAAAAGGGTTTTGGAAATGGCGCGCAGCAGCAGGTTGCAGGGCATATTGAACGAGGAATCACCTTCCACAGCAGGGGTTTGAGGGAAGTCAATTCCGCTCTGGCCAGGCATTTTATAGCGGCCAACGCCTGTGGTTACCTCGATGGTGAAATGTTCCTCATCAACCGTAAAAGTTACGGGCTGTTCGGGAAGATTTCTAAGATAATCAATGATGATTTTGCTGGGCACAGCCACCTGAATATCTTCTTTACTGTCCACCGACATGCTGGTGGTCATGGAGGTTTCGAGGTCGGTGGAGGTAATGGTCAATACGCCGCCTTTGATATCGAAGAGAAAATTTTCAAGAATGGGCAGAACCGGCTTGGAAACGATGGCTCCGTTTACCTTGAGCAGGTGCTGCAGCAACTCGGACGATTGTACGATGAACTTCATAGGTTGCAGGTAATAACAAGCGCAAGGATAGGAATTTTCAGGGTGAAGCTATGCACAAAATCCCCCAGTTATGAACAAGTGAACGCGAGGTTGTTTACCGGGCTTCTGGTTCCGGTTCGGCAATGATGTACAGGTCCTCATCATCTTTTTTCATCAGGTATTTTTCCCTGCCGAAGCGCTCCAGATTGCGCATGTTTCCAAAAAGATCCTGACGTTCCCTGCGGGACTTTTCAATGGCTTTCTGGTAGTATGCCTGTTGTGCTTCCAAATCTTGTATTTCCTGTCGCACCTGAAAACGGTAAATCAGGTTGTTGCCGTCAAAAACCAACATCCATATGGCATAAAAGCCCAATAAAATCCAGTATCGGTTGCGAAAAATGCGCTCGCTCATGCTCCTACAAAATTCAGCAGTAATTTCTTTCCTTTTTCCACCGGTGAATGCTTTATGTAAGCTTAACGCTACACTTCGAATTCGCCGTAAAATTCAACGAAGTTCTGTTCTGTTTCGTACAACAGTACTTTATGCAGCCTGCAATTGGCAGGCAACTTAGGCGCAATGCGCTGCCAGATAGCAGTAGCAATATGTTCAATGCTGGGCATGATGCCTTTCAGGAAGGGAACATCTTCGTTCAGGTTTCGGTGATCCAAATGGTCAACTACTTCTTCCTGAATGATGCGCTTCAACAGCTTCAAATCCATGATGAAGCCAGTATCAGGGTTGGGTGTTCCTTTTACTGTAACAAACAGATCAAAGTTGTGCCCATGCCAGTTTGCGTTGGCACATTTACCGAAGACGGCCTCATTTTCTTCGGGCGTCCACGCATCGTTGTACAGTTTATGGGCTGCGTTGAAATGTTCTTTTCTGGTGATGTACAGTAGGGGCTTACTCACAATTTCTGCGCAGGATTATGTTAAAGTGACTGCTTCAGGTTTTCCGCAGCTGGATACCACTGGGTCAGGGTCTGGACAGTTTTTAATATATCGTCGGCGGTATTGAATTTGCCGAAACTGAAGCGAATGGTGGTCCGTGTAGGGTCTGCACCAATGCCCTTCATCACATGAGACCCTCCTACAGCGCCGCTGCTGCATGCGCTGCCGCCGGACGCAGAAATTCCCGCCAGATCCAGGTTGAACAGTAAAACTGCTCCCTGCGGATTGTTCGGGAACGATACACTCAATACAGTGTAAAGGCTACTTCCTTCTGCATCGCCATTGAATCGTGTATCAGCAATCTTATTTTTCAACTCGTTTATCATCAATTCCTTGAGGGAAAGGATGTGTTTTTTCTTCTTTTCCAGATCGCGGTAGCTGATTTCAAGCGCTTTGGCCAGTCCTACAATGCCATACACATTTTCAGTTCCGCCTCTAAGCTCGCGCTCTTGTGCACCTCCAGTGATGTAGGCGCGCACGCGATTCTTTTTGTTCATATAAATGAACCCTACACCCTTAGGTCCATTGAATTTATGAGCGCCACAAACCATAAAGTCAACGGGTAGTTCCGATAGTTTGAATTCGTAATGTCCCATGGTTTGTACAGTATCGGTATGGAAATAGGCCTGGTATGATCTGCACAGGGCACCGGCACGCTCCAGATCCAGCAGGTTCCCGATTTCATTATTGCCATGCATCAGGCTTACCAAGGCATTGGGGTATTGTTGCAATAGCGTTTCGAGGTGTTTAAAATCGACATGACCATGCGCATCCAATTGCACCAGGTGCATCTGTATTTTTCCTTCGTGGTGCAGTTCTTCTACCGTATGCAATACGGCATGGTGTTCAATGGGGCTGGTGATGATGTGCTGGACACCCAGGCTGCTAACGGCGCCGCGCAGCGCCATGTTGTCTGCTTCTGTACCTCCGCTGGTGAACGTGATTTCGCCGGGTGAACAACCCAGCAAAGTAGCCACCTTGCTGCGGCTTTCCTCGATCAGGGCTTTTACCTTCCGGCCATGTGCATGAGCCGAGCTGGGGTTGCCGTAATAGTCTTTCAGGACAGTTATCATAGCTTCCAGAACCTCCGGGTCTATGGGGGTAGTGGCGGCATTGTCCAGGTAAATGCGTTCTTCCATTAAATGCTTTTGTTCAGATGCAGGTATCCAAGAATGCGATACAGCAGTTTTGCCATGCTGAATTCGCTGATGATATCGGTGTCGCGCGGTGCGATTTCCACTATGTCAAATCCCACAATGTTGCGTTGTTCGGCAAGTTTCTGCAGGAATTTACAACCCTGCCACCAGGTGAGTCCTCCAGGTTCTGCGGTGCCAACTGCAGGAACCACCGAAGGATCAAAGCCATCGGCATCAATGGTGAGGTATACATTAGGGCCAAGACTGGCGATGGCAGCATCCATCCATGCATCGCCATCCTGAATTTGATGGGCGTACCAGGTATGAATGCGGTCGGAGCTGCGTATCAATTCGGCTTCTTCGCGGCATTGGGCACGAATGCCAACCTGTACCAACGGTACACCCAGTTCATGCACACGGGCCATCACCGAAGCATGCGAAAAAGGGTTGTCGTGGTAGCTCATTCTTAAGTCGCTGTGCGCGTCTATCTGCACCACATGCACATCGGGATAACGCTCAAGAAAGGCTTCAACAAAACCGAGGGTAACAGTATGTTCTGCACCCAGCGACACTACATATTTGCCCGCCTGCAGAAGCTTGCGGGTTTCATCGCGGATAAGGTCTATGGCTGCTCGGTTGTTCAGGCCACCAAATTGTATTTCAGGAAGGGTGCAAATGCCGAAATCCTTGTAGCATTCGCTATGGAGCATCTCGTCGTAAAATTCTACAAAATGTGATGCGGAAACAACAGCAGCAGGTCCTTTCGCAGAACCTTCTAAGTAAGAACTGGTATGTTCGTAAGGCACTTGCTGGATGACCACCTTGCTGTCGGAGAAGCTATGCAACTCGGGTTCGGTGATGCCAAGGAAGTTATGTTCAGGTGAAAGAAACTCCATCTTCGAGGATGATGCTGCAAAGTTACCTAATTCCGTGCAGCCTTAACGCATGGTAAGGGCATGAAAAAGGCGACCTTAGGTCGCCTTTTTACGTGAATAATGATGTAAACGCTTATCCCTTCACCCGTTCCATGTAATCGCCGGTGCGGGTATCGATGCGTATTTTGTCGCCGGTGGCACAAAACAGAGGTACCATCACGGTAGCTCCGGTTTCAACGGTGGCAGGTTTTAATGTATTGGTTGCAGTATCGCCACGCACACCGGGTTCTGTGTAGGTAACTTCCAGTGTAACGTTTACCGGAGCCTGGGCACCAATAACCTGTTCTCCTTCAAAAGAGGCCATAATGGTATCGCCTTCTTTCATGAATTTGGCACCTTCTCCAAAAGCTATTTTGTTGATGGGTAACTGGTCGTAAGTATCGTTGTCCATGCAAACAAAGGAGTCACCTTCTTCATATAAGTATTGAAGTTCTTTTGTTTCTATGCGCACCAGCGTTACGTCTTCGTCGGCATTGTAACGGTATTCCGTTTGCTTGCCCGTCTTCACGTTTCGCATCTTAGCCTGGTAGAATGCGCGTAGGTTCCCGGGAGTACGATGCTGGATTTCCATGATCTGGCATAGCTCCCCGTTATGACGGATAAAGCTGCCTGATCCTAAATCTTTTGGTTTAGCCATAAGGAATGAATAGTGAGCAAAGATAAGTTATTCAGTGCTGCCTGAACACCACGAGGGTAGTGTCGCCATAGGGCTGAAGTGAATATACGATGGTACCAGGATATCCCTGACGCTTGGGCCCGCGCAGATTCTCAATCAGATACTCGGCACTGTCACGCGGTACGGGTAAAATTCTACGCCTTTGTTCCAGCTTCATGATTTGCATGTTATTCCAGATACCGCCATCCCAGGCATACACTTTTATGGAATCGCTGCGCCCAGCTGCCAATTTTTCCAAAGCAGTGCGGTACCCTAACCCCCAATAGTCCATTTCCCAGCGTTCATGCAGTTTTTTTTGCCCTGTAGGATAGACTTCGTTGAAGAAGCACATCTGATGCGGATGTCCGCGCAATACATGAAACAGTGCAACAGTGAGGGTCAGGAAGGCAGCAAGCAGTTGCAGTTGCTTTTGTCTGTCAAGGTAATGCAGGGCCGAGGCTCCCAGTATGGCGCACATAGGCCAGAGGAAATAGTAATGCCTCCAGCCGTCGTACATGGGTGCATGCATGGCTATGGCCAGCAGCACGGGTGCCGCCAGTAGTATCCACAACATCCAGTGCCAGCGGCTGAATTGGAAAGGAATCAGCCCAATAAGCACGAATAGAACCATTAATATGGGCGTGGTGGCAAACATCCACACCGGTAAATACCACCACGGCGTTTGCTTGGACCATAGGTAAACCCCGTCGGTAAGTGTTCCCCAGGGCCAGGGAAAGCGGCTGGCGGTAAACAGCACTTCCTGAAGGTTTACCAGAGGATTGAGCCATAGATAGGGATAAAATGCCAGCAGAGTAATCAAGGTTAAGCCCAGTCCGATAGCAGCATGTTTAAGAAGGCTATTCCAGGATGGCTTATATAAAATGGCCCAGCTTAAACCCGCCAGCGCCGGCAGGTACAATCCCTGTATCCTTAGGGTGGACATGATTCCGGAAACCACGCAAAACCAAAGGAAGGAGCTCATTCGGTTTTCCTTCAGCCAGCAATGCAGGTGCCACAGCGCCCATGCAAACAAAGCCATGAACAGGGCATCTTTGGAATTGTAGCAATTGTCGGCGAAAATCCTGGGATGCAGGGCATAAAAACCGGCGGCAAATAAGGCTATACGGGCAGAACTGTACATGCCGAATACCACCCGGTAAATGGCTATCAGAGAGGAACTGCAAAGCAGAAACAACAGTACATGACGCAAAAGCAGATAACCGCGTGCATCACTGATTCCAAAGAATTGCTCCAGCCAGAAGCTGCCTGTTTCAAACACAGGACCGTAATAGCGGTGCTCCAGAATACCCATGTCACCACGGCTGATGAACTGATTGTTTACAATACCAATGCCGCGCTGGGTCATCTCGTCCAGTGGTACTCCGTAGTCGGGGAGCATCCACAATCCACCTGCGGTGAATAGCAAAAAAGCCAAACGTGCCAGGCCATGGGTTCCTTTGAACCCTTTAGTCAGGCGGTATGTCAATGCCGAAAGCGTATCTTTCAAGGAACCGCGGGATTAGGAATTTAAGCACATCCCCGGAGCCTGGAATAGGCCGCCGGGGTTGTGCATCAGGGTCAGGCTTGTGCAGCCTCCATGTAGGCTTCCATCGGCAGGCAGGAGCATACCAGGTTACGGTCGCCATAGGTGCTGTTCACTCTGGCAACGCTGGGCCAGAACTTCGCGCTCAGCACAAAGGGAGCGGGGTATGCAGCCTTATCCCGGCTGTAGCTGTGGGCCCATTGATCGGAGCAGATTTCTGCAGCGGTATGGGGGGCATTCTTGAGCACATTATCTTCTTTAGATGCTGTTCCTTCTTCCACTTCACGGATTTCGTTGCGGATGCCATACATGGTATCCACAAAACGGTCAAGCTCCTCTTTGCTCTCGCTTTCGGTTGGTTCGATCATCAGGGTGCCTGCAACCGGGAACGACAGGGTGGGAGCGTGGAAGCCGTAATCCATCAGACGCTTGGCAATGTCTTCAGCTTCTACGCCGGCGCTGTGCTTGAATTTGCGTGTGTCAAGGATGAACTCGTGCGCGCAGAAACCTTGTTCATCCTTATACAAGATGTCAAATTCCTGCTCCAAACGGGCCCTCATGTAGTTGGCATTCAGGATGGCATATTTCGTGGCATTGGTTAAACCATTGCTGCCCATCATTTTGATATAGGCATGTGAAATCAACAGGATGCTGGCGCTGCCCCAGGGTGCAGCCGATACGGCATGCATGGCCTTGGAACCGCCAGTCTTCACCACTACATGGCCTGGAAGGAATGGCGCAAGATGGGCAGCTACACCAATGGGACCCATGCCCGGACCACCGCCTCCGTGTGGAATGCAGAAGGTTTTGTGCAAGTTCAGGTGGCATACATCGGCACCAATGGCAGCAGGACTGGTAAGGCCTACCTGCGCGTTCATGTTGGCGCCGTCCATATATACCTGACCGCCGCAGGCATGGATGATATCGGTCATCTCTTTGATTTGACGCTCGAATACACCATGTGTGGAGGGATAGGTAACCATCAATGCAGCCAATTGATCTTTGTACTGCTCGGCTTTAGCCTTCAGCTCGTCTATATCGATGTTTCCTTTTTCGTCACATTTGGTAACCACCACCTGCATGCCGGCCATAACCGCACTAGCCGGGTTGGTACCATGCGCCGATTCAGGAATCAGGGCAATGTTGCGGTGTTGTTCGCCTCTGCTCTTGAAATACTCCCGGATAACAAGTAATCCAGCATACTCTCCCTGCGAGCCGGCGTTAGGCTGCAGGCTCATGGCTGCAAAGCCTGTAATGTTGCAGAGATCGGCTTCCAAATCGCGGATTATTTCATGATAGCCTTTGGTTTGTGATTCAGGTGCGAAGGGATGCAAACTGTTGAACTCAGGCCAGGTTACCGGTATCATTTCCGCGGTAGCATTGAGTTTCATGGTGCAGCTACCCAGTGAAATCATGCTGTGGCATAAGCTCAAATCCTTGGATTCAAGTCGCTTGATGTAACGCAACATCTCATGCTCACTCTGATAGGTGTTGAACACTGGGTGTAACATGAAGTTGCTTATGCGCATCAGGTTTTCAGGAATGCGCACCCCGGAAGGTTCTTCACCTTTCAGCAGCTTGCCATCGGAAGCTTGGGTAAACAGGGAAAGCAGTGTGTCAACATCTTCAATGCTGGTGGTTTCATCCAACGCAATTCCTACGTGAAATTCATCTACCAGGCGAAGGTTGATACCGGCTGTTTCTGCCAAGGAAGTTAAGGTTGAAGCGCTGGGTACTTTGACAAGAAGGGTGTCGAAGAAATGAGCATGAACTACCTTGAACAAACCTGGTGCAACAGCTTCAATACCTTCAGCCAAGCTCACGGACAGGCTGTGCACGCGTCCGGCAATACGCTTCAATCCATCGGGGCCGTGATACACACCAAACATGGAGGCCATGATGGACAGCAGCACCTGTGCCGTGCAAATATTACTGGTGGCACTTTGTCTGCGGATATGTTGCTCACGTGTTTGCAGAGCCATACGCAGGGCGCGGTTGCCGTGTCGGTCTATGGAAACGCCGATGATGCGTCCGGGAATGCTGCGTTTAAATTCGTCTTTAGTTGCGAAGAAGGCGGCGTGCGGACCTCCAAAGCCCAGGGGAACCCCAAAACGCTGGGTATTACCTACCACGCAATCTGCGCCCCATTCGCCTGGAGGCTTCAACAGGGTAAGCGAAAGCAGGTCGGCAGCCACACATACCTTCACACCGGCAGCAGCGCAGCTGGCGGTAAAAGCGGTGTAATCTTCCACGCTGCCCAGATTGTTAGGATACTGCACCAGAGCGCCAAAGAAGGTGCCGTCGGGTGTGAAGGTTCTGTAATCGCCAAACACCAATTCCACACCAATGGGCTCAGCGCGGGTAATCAGGATGTCTTTTGTTTGGGGAAAAACCTGCTCGTCTATGAAAAAGCGCAGTGCTTCCTTGCGTTTTTCCAGACCCAGGAACATGTGCATAGCCTCGGCGGCGGCAGTGCCTTCATCCAGCAGCGATGCATTAGCAATTTCCATACCCGTGAGGTCAATCACCATAGTTTGGAAGTTGAGCAATGCTTCCAGGCGGCCTTGCGCAATCTCTGCCTGATAGGGAGTGTACTGCGTGTACCAACCCGGATTTTCCATGATGTTGCGCAGGATGACATGCGGTGTGTAGGTGTTGTAATAGCCCATACCGATGTAGTTGCGGCATATTTTGTTACCGGAAGCCTGTTGCTTCAGGTTGCTCAGGTAAGCCTGTTCTGACATTGGCTCGCCGACGTTCAGCGGTTCTTGGAGCCGGATATTACCGGGAACCACTTTGTCTATCAATTCATCGAGGCTGGAAACCCCGATTACACGAAGCATCTGGTCCACATCTGCCGGTCTGGGACCCAAATGACGGTCTTCAAATTGCTCTTGAAAGGTTCTGGAAAACAATTGCCTGTTCATTTCGCCGCAAATATAGCAAACGCATGAAGCTGTACGCGCGAGTTTGGTCGGGTTGATAAGCTGTGAAGAACATTTGGCATTCATTCATTCCGCCCTCGGCCTTCTGGGTCAAACTATGTTACAGATTGATTGCCTCAAGTTCAGACATCGTTTCAGTGAAGCTGTGTTGTTTTGGAGACAGAATCAACTTAGATATCCACAATGCAGCCACGTCCTGGGGCGGTCTATTTCACTAGAAACCATGCCAATGAGCATTGAATCCTGTACCTTTGCATCCCATTTTTTATGTCGTTAATTACTTCTATTTCCGGAATCCGCGGGACAATCGGCGGTGCAGCAGGAATCAACCTCACGCCACCCGATATTGTTCGTTTCAGTGCAGCCTTTGGCACCTTCATTCTCCAGCAGGAGCGTGGTCGCCGCATGGTGGTGGGCAGAGATGCCCGCATCAGCGGCAGTATGGTAAATGCCTTGGTGGTGAATACCCTGGTTGCACTGGGTATGGAGGTGATTGACCTAGGCCTTAGTACCACGCCAACCGTTGAAATAGCTGTGGAGGCTGAACAGGCTGCCGGCGGCATCATCATCACTGCAAGTCATAATCCCAAACAATGGAATGCACTGAAGCTGTTGAATCATAAAGGTGAATTTATCTCTGGCAAAGAAGGTGAACAGGTATTGCAGTTGGCAGAAAACGGAGCATTTTCCTTTGCCGCGGTAGATGCCTTAGGTACGGTGGAAGTCCGTCAGGATTACCTCAGCAAACACATCGATATGATTCTGGCTCTGCCTCTGGTGAATGTGGACGCCATTAAGGCGCGGAATTATAAAGTGGTGGTAGATGCCATTAACTCTTCCGGCGGTACCGCCGTACCCGCATTGCTTCATGCCCTTGGTGTGAAAGAGGTGGTCGAGTTGAACTGCAAGCCGGACGGACATTTTGCACATAATCCGGAACCACTTCCGGAACACCTCACCGAATTATCGGCTATGGTGAAAAGCGAAAAGGCCCACCTCGGTATTGTAGTAGATCCCGACGTAGATCGCCTTGCCTTGGTATGCGAAGATGCCGAGATGTTTGGCGAGGAATATACCCTGGTGGCTGTGTCCGACTATGTGTTGCGCCATACACCTGGAAATACTGTGTCAAACCTAAGCAGCACCCGCGCGCTGCGCGACATCACCGAGAAAGCAGGACTGAAATATTTTGCCAGCGCAGTAGGTGAAGTGAACGTGGTTGAAAAGATGAAAGAAAACAACGCCATCATCGGTGGTGAAGGCAACGGAGGAATAATCTATCCCGAATTGCATTACGGCCGCGATGCACTGGTTGGCATTGCCCTGTTTATGAGCCATCTTGCCACCTCTGGAATGAGCGCTTCTGCATTGCGCAGAACGTATCCCAACTATGTAATTTCGAAAAACAAGGTAGAGTTGACTCCGGATATTAACGTTGATGAAATTTTGATGAAATTGCGCGACAAATACAAGAAGCAGCCCATCAACACCATTGACGGAGTGCGTATCGAGTTTGACGGCGATTGGGTTCACCTCAGGAAAAGCAATACGGAACCCATCATCCGCATCTATGCGGAAAGCGCTACCGATGTAACCTCCGGGAATCTTGCTAAGAAAATCATCAAAGATATTGGAGACTTTATCGGTTGATTATCAGCTTGTTGTTTCTTTGAACCCTGTACCATGAGCCTTCAATGTGGAATAGTAGGATTGCCTAACGTGGGCAAATCCACCCTCTTTAATGCCGTTTCTTCCGCAAGAGCGCAGGCGGCTAATTTCCCCTTCTGCACCATCGAGCCCAATGTGGGAACCATCACTGTTCCCGATACCCGCCTGAACCAACTGGCAGATCTGGTAAAACCTCAGAATCTGGTTCCCACAACTATAGAAATTGTGGATATCGCCGGATTGGTGAAGGGCGCATCTAAGGGCGAAGGTCTGGGAAATCAATTTCTGGGAAACATCCGAAATACGCACGCCATCCTGCATGTGCTGCGCTGTTTCGATGATCCTAACGTGATTCATGTGGATGGCAGTGTTGATCCTGTTCGCGACAAGGAAATTATTGATACTGAACTGCAATTGAAAGACCTGGAAACCTTGGAAGGTCGGATCAATAAAATCCGTAAACAGGCTCAAACCGGCACGGATAAGGAAGTGGTAAAGGCATTTGAGGTGATGGAGCAGTTTCGCAAGCACCTGGAGCAGGGTAAATCGGCCCGCAGTTTGCCCATGGGACCTGAAGACCGTCGCTTTGTGAAAGATTTAAATCTGCTTACCGACAAGCCTGTATTGTATGTGTGTAATGTGGATGAGGCCAGCGTACAGAATGGAAATGCGCATGTTGAACGCGTGCTGCAGGCTACGGCTGACGAAGCGTCTGAAATCATTATTATCAGTGCTGCTATTGAAGCCGATATCGCTGAACTGGAGCAGTATGAAGACCGTAAAGCCTTCCTCAAAGAACTAGGTCTGGAGGAAAGCGGCGTAGAAAAACTGATTCGCGGTGCTTACAAGTTGCTGAATTATATTACTTATTTTACCGCTGGGGAAAAGGAGGTGAGGGCCTGGACCATCACCACGGGAACTAAGGCACCCGGTGCTGCCGGTGTAATCCATTCCGATTTTGAAAAAGGATTCATCCGCGCAGAAGTTATTGCATTTAACGACTTCACCGGTTATAAATCTGAAGCGGCTTGCCGCGATGCCGGACGCTTGCGTGTAGAAGGTAAAGAATATACAGTGCAGGATGGTGATATCATGCATTTCCGCTTTAATGTCTGATATTCGAACACGCGCTTTTCAGCTTTGTGTTCATGTACAGACAGAAAATTATTAACGACCCGGTACATGGGTTCATCCATGTACAATCTCCGCTTATCTTTCAGTTGATTCGCCACCCATTTGTTCAGAGGTTGCGACGCATCAGGCAGCTGGGTCTGAGCGATCTGGTTTATCCTGGCGCGACCCATACACGCTTCCACCATGCCCTGGGTGCCATGCACCTGATGGGTAAATCGCTGGATATCCTGAGAAGTAAGGATATAGCCATCAGCAAGGAAGAATACGAAGCTGCATGCGCAGCCATACTGCTTCACGATATTGGCCATGGACCTTTTTCTCATACCCTGGAGCGAAGCATCATCAACGGAATATCCCATGAACGGATTTCGCATTTGCTTATGGAACAATTGGATGAGGAATGCAACGGGCAATTGCACTTAGCACGGCAAATGTTTGAAGGTAGCTATCCACGAAAATTCTTTACCCAGTTGATCAGCGGCCAGTTGGATATGGACAGATTGGATTATCTGCTCCGCGATAGTTTTTATACAGGTGTCAGCGAAGGCATTGTAGGCGCTGACCGCATAGTTCATATGTTGCATGTTCAGGACGATGAACTGGTGGTGGAAGAGAAGGCCATCTACAGCATTGAAAAATTCATCATCGCAAGGCGGTTGATGTATTGGCAGGTTTATCTGCATAAAACGGTCATAGCAGCCGATATCCTGCTGTGGAAAATACTGCTGCGCGCTCGCTTGCTGGTAAATGAAGGAAAGCCGCTGGACATCAATGAACCACTGGCTTATTTCTTCAGTGCTGAAGCAGCCGCAGCACCGGACTCCTGGAATACCCTGAGCCGCTTTGTGCAGTTGGATGACCACGATGTGCTGTTTGCCGTAAAACGCTGGCAGTTTGCCGCTGACCCGGTGCTGTCCACCTTATGCCGCAACCTCCTTGAACGCAGGCTGCCGCAAATTGAATTATCCAATAAACCCATACCCCGTGCACTGGTAGAAGATAAAATACGCAGCACGGCAGAAGCCATGAACATCAGCCGTGAAGATGCCTTGTTCTTTGTCCATCAGGGAGAATTGGAAAACGATGCCTATCGCTCTGAGGGCGGCGGTATTCGCATGTTGATGAAAAATGGCAGCCTTGAAGATGTTACCAGAATATCCGATAACTACAGCCTGGAACCCCTGAAAACAACCGTGGTAAAACACTACCTCTCTTATCCCAGGGCGGTTTAATGGTCTGAATTAGCGTAATTCGCTGCTATAATTTAAAAGCATGCAGGTAAGCGCAGCGGAAATAGCAGCCCTCACAGGAGGAACGGTTGTGGGTCATGCCGATGTACAAATCAGCCGCGTTGATAAACTCGAAGAAGCTGGCTCCCAAAGCCTTTCGTTCTTCTCCAATCCTAAATATCAGGATCGCTTTTTTCAAACCAGTGCAGCCCTTGTATTGATTCCAGCCGACTTTCAAGCAGAACAGGATTTCCCCTGCACTGTAATTAAAACCCCGAATCCTTATTACGCTTTTTGTCAGGTTCTGGAGCGTTACTTCAACCCCAACCAACATAAAACAGGTAGGGAAGAAGCTTCCTACACTGCATCTTCAGCAGTTATTGATGATGATGTTTATGTAGGCTACGGCGCCTATGTGGATGAAGGAGCTGTGATAGCCCAAGGCGTTAAAATTTATCCGCAGGTTTATGTGGGCAGGAATGCCCACGTAGGACCCAATACCATCCTTTATCCGGGTGTGAAGGTCTATGCGGATTGCCACATCGGCGCACATTGCATCATCCATTCCGGAACAGTAGTTGGAAGCGATGGGTTTGGTTTTGCACCCATCGGCGACGGCAGTTATGCGAAAATCCCTCAGATCGGCAATGTGGTTATTGAAGATCATGTGGAAATCGGATCCAACTGCACCATTGACCGGGCAACCATGGGCAGCACCATCATTCGAAAGGGCGTGAAACTGGATAACCTAATTCAGGTTGCCCACAATGCCGAAATAGGTGAACATACCGTTATTGCCGCCCAAACCGGTGTTTCCGGCAGTACCCGCATCGGGAAGCGCTGCATGGTGGGCGGTCAGGTGGGCTTCGTAGGTCATATTTTGGTGGCAGATGGATCGCAAATTGGCGCTCAGAGCGGTATCCAGAAGGAAATTACCGAACCCGGACAACAGTGGATTGGCAGTCCGGCAATGCCCCTTAAAGAAGCCTTCCGCACTCAGGTGGTCATGCGGAAACTGCCAGAACTGCAGCAGCGAATTATTCAATTAGAGAAGCGCATAGAGGAATTGACGAAATCCTAATCATTTCATGTCCCAAATTATTCAGAAACAAACTACCATCAAAAAATCAGTATCCTGCTCGGGTACCGGATTGCATACCGGCGAACAGGTTACCTTAACCTTTCAACCCGCACCGGAACATCACGGATATAAATTCCAACGCACCGACCTGCCCGGAATGCCGGTTATTGAAGCCGATTGCGACCTGGTAACCGATACTTCCAGGGGTACAACCTTGGAGAAAAATGGCGCCAAAGTTGCAACTGTAGAACATGTGCTCGCCGCGTTGGTAGGCTTGCAGATTGATAATGTACTGATACAGGCAAGCGCTGCGGAAATGCCCATTATGGACGGAAGCAGCAGGCCTTTTGTGGATGTATTAATGGAGGCAGGAACCGTAGAACAGGACGCCGACAGAGAGTATTTTGATATTCCTTACAACATTCATTACACAGACGAGAGCAATAGGGTGGAAATGGTAGCCATGCCACTACACGACTATAGGCTTACCGTGATGGTGGATTATAATTCGCCGGTGTTGGGTAGCCAGCATGCTTCGGTAACCAGTTTACAGGAGTTTCCTGAACAGATTGCCAGTTGCCGTACCTTCTGCTTTTTACACGAGTTGGAAATGATGCTGCAGCACAACCTGATTAAGGGCGGCGACCTGAACAATGCCATCGTTATTGTGGACAGGGTTGTTGAAGACAATGAAATGGACCGTCTTGCCAAACTGTTCAATAAAGAAAAGGTGGAGGTGCGTAAGGAAGGCATTCTGAACAATGTGGAGTTGCGCTTCCAAAACGAGCCTGCCCGCCACAAGCTGCTCGATATGATTGGCGACCTTGCACTGGTAGGCGTTCCCATCCGCGCCCAAATCATGGCTGCCCGTCCGGGTCATGCCAGCAACGTGGCCTTCGCCAAAAAAATAAAAGCAGCGTTGAAAAAAGAAAAGCGGAGGCAGAAGGAAGGTATTCCCGATTATCATCCTAATGCCAAACCCGTCTTTTCTGCAGCTGATATTCTAAAGATGCTTCCCCATAAACATCCCTTTATGCTGGTTGACAAAATCCTGGAAATGGGAGAGAAGCATGTTGTGGCTGTGAAAAACGTAACCTTCGACGAGTGGTTCTTTAATGGACATTTCCCCGGCGACCCCATCATGCCGGGGGTTTTGCAGCTGGAAGCCATGGCGCAGGCCGGTGGTATGCTCATCTTGTCGCAGGTACCCGACCCTCAAAACTACGGTACTTATTTTCTGAAAATAGAAAATGCCCGTTTCAAAGAGAAAGTGGTTCCCGGTGATACCATGCTGTTTAAGCTGGAACTTACAGAACCTGTGCGCAGGGGGCTTTGTGTGATGCGCGGTCGCGCCTGGGTGGGAGATAACCTAGTATGCGAAGCAGAAATGATGGCGCAAATCGTCAAAATCAACAATAACGATTCCACCTCAGCATAAGAATTCAACCATGATACAACCTTTGGCGTACGTGCACCCTTCGGCTAAAATTGCTGAAAATGTGGTGATAGATCCCTTCGTAACCATTCATAAGAATGTGGAAATAGGCGAGGGAACATGGATAGGTCCGAATGTGACCATTTTTGAAGGAGTGCGCATTGGTAAAAACTGTCGCATTTTTCCCGGAGCATCTTTGGGCGCCATTCCGCAAGATCTCAAGTTTGAAGGGGAAGAAACCCTTACCCTGATCGGTGATCATGTTACCATCCGCGAATATGTTACCATTAACAAGGGTACTAAGGCTTTAGGCCATACCAAGGTGGGTAACCATGTGCTGTTGATGGCTTATGTGCATCTGGCGCATGATTGCGTAGTGGAAGACCACTGCATTCTGGCCAACAGCGTTCAATTGGCAGGCCACGTGAGCATTGGTGAAGCTGCCATCCTTGGTGGCGCCGCCCTGGTACACCAGTTTGTGAAAATTGGCAAGCATTCCATGATTTCCGGAGGCAGCCTGGTGCGCAAGGATGTTCCTCCTTACACTAAAGCCGCCCGCGAGCCCTTGTCATACGAAGGTGTAAATTCTATTGGCTTGAGAAGAAGAGGCTTCAGCAATGATCAGATTAACGCCATTCAGGATATCTACCGCATCCTGTTTGTAAAAGGATACAATACGGCCACCGCCATCAAGCTTATTGAAACGGAAATTGCCGCTTCCCGGGAACGCGATGAAATATTGCAGTTCGTGCGCGAAAGCGACCGCGGCATCATGAAGGGCTACCTCACTAAATAAAGCGTGAGCTTCAGCGTAGTACTGGAGGCCTGTGGCAAATCCTTTCTGGATCATTGGGTGCTTCGAAACCGTTCCCTGGATCTTCATTCCGGAGAAAGGGCAGCATTGCTGGGTCCAAACGGATCGGGCAAGTCAACTTTTATGCTCCTTATTTGCGGTTACCTACAACCTACGGAAGGTAAAGTTCAGTATTTCAGCAACGGTAAGGCCATACCGTCTGAACGCATCGGCGCTCATATCAGCATGTGCCTGCCCAATATGGAAACCTACCAAGAGTTTACACTTGAGCAGCTTCTTGAGTTCCATACTTCCCTGCGCAGCATGCGTTGTTCGTCAAAAACCGATGACCTTGTAGCCCTGTTGCAGTTCTCCTCTAAAGAGGCCAAACGCCAAATTCGTTTTTTTTCCAACGGCATGCGTCAAAGGTTGAAACTTGGCTTGGCCATCCTTACGGAATCTTCAGCGGTTTTACTCGATGAACCGCTTACAAATATGGATGTTCAAGGTACTGATCTGTACTATTCCTGGCTGGATCAATACCTTGGAGACCGATTATTACTGGTTGCCTCCAACCGAGCAGATGAATATCAGGGCTGTACACGCCTGATTCAGGTATAGTTATTCTTTAACGAAGTACGCTGAATGCTGCTGCACTGAGGCTGTTTTCTGCTTCTAATATCAATTGATACATTCCCGGAACCAGCCTTGTAACGTTCACTTCAAGGGCGCCTTCTTTTTTTCCCGGAGTATAGGTCTGAACCAAACGGCCAGATATATCGTAAATATACATTATAGCATTTTGAGGCATATTGGTTTCAATGCGAATCAGGTCATTGGCCGGGTTCGGATAAACCTTTGTATGGAACGTCGGTTCCACAAGTTGAAATGCGTTTCTTTGGCTGTTTTGCACAAACAGGTTCAAACCACCCCTCCGATTGCCGCAAACCAATTCCTGCCAGCCGTCACCGTTCAGGTCAGACGCTGCTGCCGCCGCAAAGGAACCCATGTTTACGTCCGGACCATCCTGGTTGCCGGGATACATCAGGAAATTGGGCCAATATCCTATGCTATCGGGCATAGACTTAAGGTCCAGGGAATAAACCTGAACGGCGCCGTAAGCGCATCCCAGTAAAAGCTCCTGCTTTTTATCACCATTCAAGTCGCATACATAGGGAACCGCGTAACCATCAGGGGCATAGTCAGGCGGGTTGTAACTATACCTGAACTCATTAGAACGTATTTTACCGAAATAATCATCCACCAGGGTGAACGAAGGGGCTGTGGCAGTTCCGGTATGTTCCCATAGCTCCAGTTTTCCGTTGTAGGCACCTACCAGCAGATCGGGTTTCCCGTCCTTGTTGTAATCCCAGAGGGCCGGAGCAGCGTAGTATCTGCCGCGTTCGGTTTGGATGATGTCCAAAAGGTTGGTATCGGCCAACACAAAAGCTAATGAGCTGCCAATGGTGTTGTTTACGTAATAGCGAATATATCCGCGGAAATTACCCGCCAGTAGATCAGGCTTTCCATCATTGTTCAGATCGCCGATGCTGATTTTTAAAAAGGAAATACTCTGGCTGGAGAACTTCAGGAAATCTTCATCTTCAAGAACAAAAGACGGGGTATTGCGTGTACCTGCATTGCGGAACAATGCGATGCGGTCTTTTTGGTTGCCATAGCGTTCGTAATCGCCATTGTGCACCACCAGCAGATCCTGGTCGCCGTCGCTGTCTACATCCCAGAAATGCGGACTGGTATGCCCGCCCAGGTCAATCATGCCGTCCTGCAGCAGATTGTCTTGTTTGAATTGTAAAACGGGCTTGCGGGTCTGTCCGGTATTCTGGTAATACCAAACCTGGTTGCGTTCTCGCGATCCTAGATTATCGGCAGGAGCCGTAACCAGATCGGGAATTCCGTCCATATCAACATCGCATTTAAATCCGGAAGGGAAGTTATAACTGGCGGCGCGCAAGGTATTTCTTGGGAACAAGGTATCCTGGGCAATCATGGTATCCCAGAAGCCATTGAAGTCACTTTTCCCGTTTTTCAGGTAGAGCAGGTTCGGAAATCCAATATTCCCGATAATCATATCCTGGTCGCCATCATCATCGGTATCCCAAAGCAGGCAACTGCTGCCCCCTGCATGCCTCCATTTGAAAGATTCTGTGCAGGTGCCCAGGAACACTTCATTGGCAAACGGTGATTCACTAAAATAACCATGGCAGAAATCCACCAGCCGGTAGCGAAAACTATCCGCCGGAAGACCGAATTCAACCTGCTCATTGCGGCACATGGCATAACCGCCGTACGTACTTTGATAAAAAACAGCGTCCAGGTCACCATCGCGGTCAATGTCTGTAAAAGATGGAATATCTCCCGGATCCAGTAAAAAGGGCTGCATGTTGAACGGTGGATTGGCTATCACCTCGCGGAGCATATCACCAAGGTCTTCAAATTCAGGAGTGATGCCCTTGCTGATGTTTTTATAGATTTTCAGCCTGCGTGTATCATCCCGGGTGAAGATGTCCATGCGTCCGTCTTTATTGTAATCTGCAGTCAGGTATACTGCTATTCCCTTGGGAAGATAGGTTTCATAGTCGGCGCGGAACACGAAATTCGGATTACCCGGCGTTCCGGTGTTCAGGAAAGGCATCACTTTGTTGCCAGTTCTGTCAAATACCAACAGGTCATTCAGCCCATCGCTGTTGAGGTCAAGGTTGTTGAACTGTACATTGTTCATCCCACCGGCCCATGCGTTCTTCAGCGATTTACCACCAGCAGTAACTGGAATATTCCCACTCATGGCATATGTATAAGATGCCCTTTGTGCAAAAACTTGTGCACCAAAAAGGGTATGCATAAATAAAATGAAGCCTATACGTATCCGATACATTGTTTCGAAAATAACTTTGGAACGCGGTTTCTTGTTTTAGGATTTAAAAAAAGACGGGGAACGAGGCCATAACGCTGCATGACTACAGAAGAAATTTACCATTTATTCAGGGAATCTGACTACCAGGTAGCTACGGATACCAGAAAGCTGACACCGGGTTCCCTGTTTATTTGTCTTCAGGGATCCAATTTTGATGCGAACAGTTTTGCCAAAGCCGCTATAGACGGCGGATGCGCCTATGCCCTGGCTTCTGATTTGGGTGTGTGTGACGGTTTGCGCATCCACTATGTGCCCGATACGCTGCTGGCGCTGCAAGATTTAGCAAGGCATCATCGAAAGCAGATGCAGGCTAAGGTCATCGGAATAGGTGGCAGCAATGGAAAAACAACGACCAAGGAACTCACCGCTGCGGTTGCGGCGAAAAAGTTCAATACCATTGCCACACAGGCCAACCTCAACAACCATATAGGAGTTCCACTCACTTTACTCCGCATCCGCCCGGAAACGGAAATAGCAGTGGTGGAACTGGGAACCAATCACCCGGGTGAAATTGCCGTTTTGTGCCAAATAGCACTTCCCGATTCTGGCATCATCACCAACATAGGTAAAGAGCATTTGGAAGGTTTTGGCAGCCTGGAAGGAGTAGCACGAGAAGAAAGTGAATTATATCGTTTTTTACAGTTGAACGAAGGTATAGCTTTTGTAAATGCCGATGATGAATGGCTGATGCGCATGTCATCCCGTTTAAAACATGTAGTTCCTTATGGTTTAAATCATAGCGGAAATCATCCTCGTGTTTCGGTAGATCGCTGGTTTCCCTCCCTCGAATTAAACCTTGCCCTTGAACATGGCAACATCCGGCTGCATTCTTCGCTGGCAGGGGCCCATAACCTGAGCAATATACTGGCGGCGCTGACCATTGGTCTTTTTTACGGTGTTGATACCGCAGCGGCCATCGAGGCCATACAAGATTATCAACCTGCCAACAACCGCTCGCAATGGCTGCAAACCGCCCGGAACCTGCTGTGGCTGGATGCGTATAATGCCAATCCAAGCAGCATGGAAGCGGCGCTGCGCAGTTTCGCTGTATGGAATCATCCGCATAAGGTGCTGATGCTGGGCGACATGTATGAGCTTGGTGATGCTGCACACCAGGAGCATGCTGCGATTGTGCAGCTTGCCCATACCCTGGGGTATGAAGAAATTTATCTTGTAGGTGAGCATTTCCACAGGCTGATAGAGGAAACAGCAGGTGACAAGGTGTTTTTAAACGTGGTCCAGTTGCGGAACTATCTAGAGGCTCATCCTTTGGATGGAGCGGCGGTGTTGGTGAAAGGCAGCAGGGGAGTGGCCATGGAAAGTGTTGCCGATGTATTGTAATTGCCGGGTGTGTTTTAAATTTGACTGATGACGAAGACTTTATGGATAAGTTTTGCAGCTGCATCAATGCTGATGCTGGCCTGCAAAGCAGCGAAGCCGGTGGTAACGCCCAACACAGCTGTGGTTGCTACAAATAACTCAAATCATGATATTAAGCCGGAATGGCTGGACATAGCCAAAGATATGGATGGCAGCGCCACCATGGAACACTTGGCCACCGGGAAAACCATTTATTATGAAACCTGCACCAAATGCCATGGCTGGAAAGACGCCAGGAAATACGATCCGGTAGCCTGGGAGCGGGTATTGCAGGCCATGATACCCAGAGCCAAACTAACGCCTGATGAAGCGCATCATCTGAGGCTATACACCCTCGTATTTCAGAAGAGTTGAAATCTTATTTTAACAAAAAAAACCCGCTGATTAAGCGGGTTTTTTTGTTGTTTTCGTCAGTAATCGATTTTCTTCTTAGCCTTTTACCTGCTGAACAATGGCTTTAAAAGCCTCAGGATTGTTCATTGCAAGGTCTGCAAGTACCTTGCGGTTCAGTTCAATGCCTTTGGTGGTTACCAAGTGCATAAATTGGCTGTAAGAAAGACCTTCTTCGCGTGCAGCGGCATTAATACGCTGAATCCACAGTGCGCGAAACTCGCGTTTCTTCACGCGGCGATCGCGATAAGCGTAGGTTAAACCTTTTTCTACCGCATTTTTGGCTACGGTCCATACATTCTTGCGGCGTCCGAAGTAGCCTTTGGCTAACCTCATCACCTTCTTCCGGCGTGCGCGGGAAGCTACGTTGTTGACTGATCTTGGCATATTTGTTTAGTTTACTGACCTAAGCGTTCTGCTTTGCAGCGGAAACTTAAAAGCTACGGTCAAAAGTTTCAGTTTATTTTCCCAGACGAAGCATGAATTTCACATTCCGCTCGTCGGCAGGGCTGATTACGGTATCATGACCAAGAGCACGTTTCTGTTTGGTGGTTTTCTTGGTGAGGATATGATTCTTGAACGCCTTATTGCGTACGATCTTCCCGGAGCCTGTTACCTTAAAGCGCTTCTTGGCACTTGAATTGGTCTTCTGTTTGGGCATATTGATTGTTCGTTTTAGTTCTTATCCTTTTTTTCCTTTGGGCGCCAGGAGGATGGCCATTTTTTTCCCTTCTACTTTCGGAGTCATCTCCATTTTTGCCACGCCTTCGTCTTGTAGTGTATTGGCAAACCTCATCAGCAACTCCTCGCCGCGCTCTTTGTACATAATCGTTCTGCCACGGAAAAACACATAGCAGCGAACCTTATTGCCTTCCTGAAGGAAGTGGCGGGCATGGTTCAATTTAAAGGCCACATCATGGTCGTCCGTATTAGGGCCGAACCTGATTTCCTTGATCACTTGCTTTACGGTATTGGCCTTAATTTCCTTTTGTTTCTTCTTTTGCTCGTAAAGAAATTTTTTATAGTCAACAATTTTGCAAACTGGTGGATCAGCATTTGGGGAAATTTCCACCAAATCCAAACCTACCTTGAAAGCCAGTTCAATAGCCTTTGCTAAAGGATAAACACCCTGATCAATGTCTTCTCCGACCACGCGAACCTGCTCGGCGGTGATGGCATTGTTGATTTTGTGCAGGGGCTCTTTTTCCCTTCTGATGAATTTTTGCAAGTTCTATTCCTTTTAAAAGGTCGTTTCTTCTTTAATTAGTTCGGCAAAAGCCATAAGGCTCATTGACCCCAAATCTGCTCCTCCATGCTTACGAACACTTAATGTTTGTGATTCGGCTTCTTTTTCGCCTACCACCAACATATAAGGTATTTTACTCATTTCGGCATCGCGGATTTTCTTGCCCGCTTTTTCGGATCTTTCGTCAATAAGACCGCGAATATCGTGTTTTTTGAGGAAATTCAAAACGCTTTGCGCATAATCCATATGCTTTTCGCTAATGGGCAAGATGGCTACCTGGTCGGGTACCAACCATAGAGGAAGATTGCCGCCGGTATGTTCCAACAACACGGCAATGAATCGCTCCATACTTCCAAAGGGCGCGCGGTGAATCATGACGGGTCGGTGCTTCTGGCCATCAGAGCCGGTGTAATTCAACTGAAAGCGTTCGGGGAGATTGTAGTCTACCTGAATGGTGCCCAGCTGCCACTCACGGCCCAGAGCATCCTGAACCATGAAGTCCAGCTTGGGTCCATAAAAAGCAGCTTCTCCATAAGCTACCGTTGTGTTCAGACCCATCTCCTGGGTTGCTTCTATGATGGCTGTTTCTGCACGGTTCCAGTTCTCTTCTGTACCAATGTATTTTTCCGGATTGCCTGGATCACGCAGACTCACCTGTGCCGTATATTGCCTGAAGTCTAAAACCTTCAGCACATACAATACCAGTTCAATAACTATTTTAAATTCTTCTTTTACCTGATCCTGCTGGCAGAAAATATGCGCATCATCCTGCGTAAAACCGCGCACACGCGTTAACCCATGTAGCTCTCCACTTTGTTCGTAGCGATAAACAGTGCCGAACTCGGCAAAACGCAAGGGCAGATCTTTATAACTCCGCGGCTCACTGTTGTAAATTTCACAATGGTGCGGGCAGTTCATGGGTTTCAGCAGGAATTCCTCGTTTTCATCCGGTGTATGGATGGGCTGAAAACTGTCTTTGCCATATTTGGCAAAATGTCCGCTGGTTACATACAGTTCTTTGGAGGCAATATGGGGCGTTATTACCTGTTGATATCCCAGTTCGCGCTGCCGTTGTCTCAGAAATTGCTCTAACCTGTCGCGCATCGCCGCGCCCTTGGGCAACCACAAAGGAAGCCCCTGACCCACGCGCTGGCTAAATGCGAACAAACCCATTTCCTTTCCCAGCTTGCGATGGTCGCGTTTCTTTGCCTCCTCAAGTAAAACCAGATATTGATCTAGCTCTGATTTCTTGGGAAAGGTGATGGCATAAATACGGGTAAGCTGTTTATTCTTTTCATTGCCACGCCAATAAGCACCGGCGGTATTCAACAGTTTTACGGCCTTGATATGACCTGTGTTGGGGATATGTGGCCCGCGGCATAAATCTACAAAGTTGCCCTGTTGGTAAAAGCTGATGCTGCCATCTTCAAGCCCTTCAATAAGTTCCAACTTATAGGGGTCATTCTTTTCGGTAAAATAGGCAACGGCTTCGGCTTTTGGCACCTCGCTGCGGAGGTAAGGATTCGCTTGTCGCGCCAGTTCCAGCATTTTATTTTCGATCTGATCGAATTCTTCAGAGCTGAAACGCTTGTCGCCAAAATCAATATCATAATAAAACCCGCGCTCAATGGGCGGGCCTATGCCAAATTTAATGCCGGGAAAGGCAGCTTCCAGTGCTTCTGCCATGAGGTGGGCGCTGCTGTGCCAAAACGCTGCTTTCCCTTCGGAGTCATTCCAGGTGAGCAGCTCGAGCGCGGCGTCGGCATCAATGGTTCTTGTGGCATCCACCACCAGCCCATTGACCTTAGCAGCCAGTACATTGCGTGCCAGGCCTTCGCTGATGCTCTTAGCAATATCCATGGCAGTGCTGCCCTTGGGATATTCCCTTACGGCTCCATCCGGAAATGTAATCTTGATGTTCATGCTTCGCTGCGCGATTTCCTAAAGTTGGCAAAAATAAGCAGGGAGTAGGCTGAAATAAATGTGCTATCTGTATAGTTGAACAAAAAAGGCTGCCGTTTTGAACAGCAGCCTTTTTTGCTTTAGTGTTTTTCGCCTTCCGAGCAACAAGGCTTTTTACCTGGTGAATCGTGCCCGCTGCATTCTTTTTGTGCACCTTTGGCTTCTGCACCATCCTTACAACAAGCTTTCTTGATAGCGCAACAAGGACCGCCACAGGGCTTGAACTTTCCATCAGCGCCATAATGGCTCATGCAATGGGCCTTAGATGCAGAGTCGCAGTTCATGCTGTCGCAATGACGGGCACAGGCTTCCTTGCTCATGGTAGCGCATACCTTCATGTCGCAGCCTGATGCCTGTGATGCCATTTTAGTGCAACATTCCTTTTTGGACGCAGCGTACTGACCACCTGCAGTATTCGTCGGAGGCACTGCGATGTATGGCGCAATAATCAGTGATACAATACTGGTAAGCTTAATCAGGATGTTCATACTCGGTCCGCTGGTATCTTTAAATGGATCACCAACGGTATCACCTGTAACCGATGCTTTGTGAGGTTCAGATTTTTTATAATGGGTTACACCATCAATGACCACACCTTTTTCAAATGATTTCTTGGCATTGTCCCATGCTCCTCCTGCATTGTTCTGGAATATACCCATTAACACGCCGCTAACAGTAATTCCGGCAAGCAGGCCGCCCAATACTTCGGGGCCAAACAGGAATCCTACAATCACAGGAGAAAGCAGAGCGATTGCACCTGGAGCCATCATTTGACGAATGGATGCCTTAGTGCTGATTTCCACACATTTTTCATATTCAGGCTCTGCCTTGTATTCCATAATGCCTGGAATTTCGCGGAACTGACGGCGCACTTCCTTCACCATATCCATGGCAGCATTGCCTACAGCGGCGATGGCCAGAGCCGAGAAAATAAACGGAATCATACCGCCCACAAACAGAGCAGCTAATACCGGTGCTTTGTATATATCAATTCCACTGATGCCAGCTACGCCTACAAAGGCAGCAAACAACGCCAATGAGGTAAGCGCTGCTGAAGCAATGGCAAATCCTTTACCGGTGGCAGCAGTGGTATTGCCTACTGCATCCAGAATATCTGTACGTCCGCGAACTTCCTCAGGTAAATCGCTCATTTCCGCAATACCGCCAGCGTTATCGGCAATAGGACCGAAGGCGTCAATAGCAAGCTGCATGGCCGTTGTTGCCATCATGCCGGCTGCCGCAATGGCTACACCATATAAACCGGCAAAGGCGTAAGATATATAAATTCCTGCTGCCAGGGTGATGATGGGAATAACGGTAGATTCCATACCCACAGCCAAACCGCCAATGATGTTGGTGGCATGACCTGTACCAGACTTCTGCACAATAGAATTCACCGGGCGCTTGCCCATAGCGGTATAGAATTCAGTAATCCAGCTCATAATGGCTCCTACAATCAGGCCGGTGATGATGGCATAATACACATCCAGGCTGGTAAACTTCACCGAACGGATTTCCATTTCGGCAGGCAGCAGCATGGTTACTGCGAAATAGCTGGCTGCAATGGTAAGCAGAATGCTGGACCAGTTGCCCAGATTCAAGGCCCTTTGTACGTTGCCCTGATCGTTTTTAATGCGAACAAAATAGGTGCCGATGATAGAGAAAATGAGCCCCATACCCGCAATCACCATAGGAAGAAGGATGGGAGAGAGGCCTCCGTAATTATCACCACTGGCGTTGATTTCCTGGCCCAAAACCATGGTAGCCAAAATGGTTGCCACATAGCTACCGAAGAGGTCAGCACCCATACCGGCAACGTCGCCAACATTATCGCCAACGTTATCGGCAATGGTAGCAGGATTGCGGGGATCATCTTCGGGAATACCGGCTTCTACTTTACCCACCAGGTCGGCTCCTACGTCGGCAGCCTTGGTATAAATACCGCCACCCACACGGGCGAACAGCGCAATAGATTCAGCACCCAGGGAAAAGCCTGTCAAAACTTCGATAACGGTTTTCATGGCATCACCCTGCAATGACGCATCGGTGCCCACATAAAACATATTGTAGAAGGCAATAAACAAGCCACCCAATCCAAGTACCGCGAGTCCGGCTACACCAAGTCCCATCACAGTACCTCCGTTGAAGGAAACCTGAAGGGCTTTTGAAAGGCTGGTTTTTGCAGCCTGAGTGGTGCGTACATTCGCCTTGGTTGCGATGCGCATGCCGAAATAGCCTGCAAGCGCTGAAAGAAATGCGCCTATGAGAAAGGCAATGGAAATAATCCAATGCGAATGAATTTTGATTCCGTTTACTTCTTTGACTGTGCCGCTGTAGGCCAGAAGCGCAGCAGCAAATACAGCAAAAAAGCCGAGAACTTTCCATTCAGCCCGGAGGAAGGCCATGGCCCCGCGAGCAATTTTTTCCGCGAGGTTTTGCATTTTTTCATCACCCGCATCCTGACGGCTAACCCAGGAACTTTTTAACGCCATGACAATAAGGCCAATGACGCCAAAAGCGGGTACGAGGTAGAGTATGGTATCTTTCATGTTATGAAGTTCTGTTTAAACAGGGCCGCGAAATTAAGATTTTCCAATGAATCGAAGGCATTTATGGGACTTCAGTTCATATGTCGGCATCGTCAATGCGCTGAAAGCCTAGAAAAACAAGGGTTTGATGCGCAGTTTACCACTTTGCAGCATCAGCACCGGAGTGGGGAATTTCACCACATCCAACACACCGAACAATTGCCTCAACCATATTTTTTTCACGGGAATACGGCTCAACCGAATGTCAGGTGCCAGGTACCACTGACTGCTTCTTTGGATATCGCTGCGGTTTATTTGTTGTCCGTTTTTATCCAGCCATTGATTGGAATACCCGCCTAGCATGCCATCTGCGCCATAACCAACTGCCAGATTAAGCCAGGCCGGGATTTTTGATTTACAACCCAAAGCATCGGCCAATCCGACAGAGAGCCAGTACGTTTGCCCATTATAATCCTTCATCAGCCGTTCGACTGCATTGGAACCAAGAGTGCCTGGCCTCATAGGGGCATATGGGGTGGGGCTGTAACTCAACCGCAGCAGTACCTTGGTTTCACCCCAGCTGTAAAGCTGCGCGGCAGAGAGCAAAGCCCCTGTGGCATTGGCGGCTAGATCGGCTTTGCTGGCGCCCCAGCCGCTGCTGAAACCATCAAGGATTTCCAGCGGATTCTGAAAATACAGCGCACTGATGGCACTGAATCCGGCGCTTTTTCGTCTGGAATAACCACTCCACCGAAACCACTGGTAGGTCTGATTGGATAGTTGAAATGCCGAAAAGGCATGACCAAACTTATCTATTCCTCGCCATTCACGACTGTCGTTGATCCATTGAAATTGCTGCATGGGGTAGGAGGAATACCAAAGTGAATAAAGCCCGGTATAAACCACTCCAGTGCCGCCAAATACTGCTGTTTGCACCATGCACTGCCGCTTTTGGAATAGGCTGCTGCTGTCAGAAGCGCGAAGCGGCATCAGGCAGTATGCCATCAGCAACAGCAGCAGGCCTGGTTTCATTGCATGATGTGTTCACGGGTAGCATCCAGAATACGGAATGCCTCGGTACTGTCCGGTGCTTCCGCATAAACCCGCAATACAGGTTCGGTTCCTGAAGGTCGAATCATCACCCACGAGCCACCTTCCAAACGGAATTTGTACCCATCAAGATCCTCTACAGAAATGACTTTATACGCACCGAAATGGCTGTAGGCACGCTGCTTACAAGACGCTACTATAATTTCCTTCTGCTCGTTGTTCAGGTGCAAATCGTAACGCTCTACCGCAAAACTTCCGGTTTCGGCATAAACTTCATCAATAAGCTGGCGAATGCTTTTTCCGGTTAGGGCCATGTATTCCATCAAAACCAAGCCTATCCAGACACCGTCGCGCTCGGGTATATGGCCTTTAACAGCAATACCACCGCTTTCCTCGGCGCCAATCAGCACATCACCCTGAACCATGTATTCACAGATATACTTGAACCCAATTTTCGTTGTAATGCTTTCAAGTCCTTTTTTGCTGCACAGAACATCCACCTTGTCGCTTACGCTGAAACTCTTCACCACTGAACCTGACAATCCCTTGTATTCAGTAAGGTATTTGATCAACAGCAATATGATGTGATGGCTATCCACAAAACGGCCCGTTTCATCAAAGAACCCTATCCTGTCTGCATCGCCATCGGTGGCAAGTCCGCAGGATAAGTGGTCGGTTTTGGCCAGTATTTCTGATAATTCCGGAAGATTTTTCAGGATGGGCTCAGGTGCACGTCCCAGAAAACCAGGATTGGCGTCGCAATGCAACAGCGTGGCATCGGGCATCAATTGCCTGATTACATTCTGTCCGGCGCCAAACATGGCATCATAAGCTAGTTTTGGTCCGAAGGATGACAATAGGCCCATGTTGAATGAAGAGCGTACGTGATCCAGGTACATACCTTCCATATCCAGATGGCTGATTATTCCGGCATTGATGTAAGTTTCCAAAGCATCAGGGGCCGTTGGCATGAAGTCGGGTATCAGTGATTCCACCTTTGAAACCTCATCGGGCACAGCAGGCCCCCCATAAGAAGCCTTTATTTTATAGCCATTATACGATGGAGGATTATGACTGGCTGTAATGATGATACCTGCATGGGCAGAAAGCATGCTGGTAGCCAGGCTGACCATAGGGGTGGATACAAAAGAATCCGACAAATAAGTTTTGATTCCATGAGCTGCAAATACCCGGGCAGTGAGGGCTGCAAACATTTGACCTCCAAAACGGCAATCATAACCCACCACGCAAACAGGCTGCTTGTTTATGCTTTTGAGGTGAAGGGCTGTGCCTTCAGCCACGCGCATCACGTTGGCTGTGGTAAAAGTGTCGGCAATAATGTCGCGCCAACCATCTGTTCCGAATTTTATTGGGTACATGTTTTATGTTGTCAATTAAAGAACTTCACATAGTTGCTTACCTGCGACCAGCTGTATTTGGCTAATGCCTTGAGGTATTTTTCAGAATCTGTTTCAGAAATAAGGGTATTGTTCATTCGGTTGAGTACATAGTTAAACTTTTTATCTTTCAGCACATCTTCGGCCGTTTTGTACTGGTAAAGAATGCCGAAGCCCATCAATAAATCGAGGCTGATGGGCTCCAGTTTCTTGTTGTTTACAAAAATGGTGATGCCGTTGATTTCATAGGAGACAAAGCCGTACGGAGTTTTTGTCCAGGTTTCCTGAACTTCAATGCGGGTAACCACAAATTCACTTCGGTAGCGATAATCGTAATACCTGGATCCTCCGATGTTAAAGAGAATTTCGCGGTTGTTGTTCAGGAAGGCCTGGATTTGTTGGAAAAAAACATGGCCAATTTCCAACGAATCATTGGGGTCCGGGTCAATGATGTATAGTATGTTCTTGTTGTTTGGAATCTGGTACTGTCCGATAATTTCTTTTTTGCTGTTAAACGCGCGGTCGCGAATTTGAAATGACTTTTCGGAATCAGAGATGAAGTTCTTTTTTCCGAACTGCACCAGGTTGTAATTGTATCTTCTGCTGGTTATTGCCTGCCAGTAATTGAGTTTGGCCGGCCCGTTTACATTCACTTCAATCAGTGATTTCACCAGAAAAGGGAAGGCTTCTTGAGCATCCACATAGCCATAGGATACTTTTCCTCCTTTCCCTTCATTTACAAAGCCAAAACCCAGCACCACAAAATTGGTTCTGTTTCGGGTGGAGGACCATAATTCATACAGGAACAGATGATGGGTTCTGGACATTTCGGTACCTGATCCTTTTTCAATGGCAACAAGCGATTCTTTGGATATTTTAACCTTTTTCTTGGGAGAATCCCAAAGCGTCAGTTGCTCCTGTTCAATAAGGTTATAAAAGAATCCCGGCAGTTTTGCAGTCAGGTTAAAACCGAACGTGTCTTGCTGCCTGCTGATATCCAGATGCAACAAAACAGGCACTTCTGTATAGGCGCTTAAGCGCAATCCTGAAAGGATCAACACCAAACAAAGAAGGCTACGGCGCCGCTTGATCATACGAAGGCGTTCAGGCCTGTGATTTCCATGCCCAGGATGAGCAGATGTATGTCATGGGTGCCTTCATAGGTAATGACACTTTCCAGGTTCATCATGTGTCGCATGATGGGATATTCTCCGGTGATGCCCATTCCGCCGAGCATTTGCCGCGCTTCTCTGGCTATTTCCAGGGCCATGTTTACATTGTTTCTTTTGGCCAGACTGATTTGCGCGGGTGTTGCCCTTCCCTGATCCATCAATTGACCCAGCCGCCAGTTCAAAATCTGAGCCTTGGTAATCTCAGTGAGCATTTCAGCCAGTTTCTTCTGCTGCAACTGGAAGCCACCAATGGGCCTGCCGAATTGTTCCCTTTGCAAACTATACCTACGGGCAGTATCATAGCAGTCCAAAGCGGCACCAATGGCACCCCAGGAAATTCCGTAACGGGCAGAGTTCAGGCAGGTAAGTGGTCCTTTTAATCCTTCAACGCCAGGCAGGATGTTGGCTTTTGGAACCCGCACATCGTTAAAAACCAACTCTCCAGTGGCACTGGCCCGCAAACTCCATTTGTTATGCGTTTCGGGGGTGCTGAAGCCTTCCATGCCGCGCTCCACAATAATTCCCTTGATTTTACCCTGTTCGTTTTTAGCCCAAACAACGGCAACGTCGGCGAACGGAGCATTGGAAATCCACATCTTAGCTCCATTGAGGATGACATCCTCGCCGGCATCTGTATAATTGGTTACCATGCCACCGGGATTGCTGCCATGGTCTGGTTCTGTTAAGCCAAAACAACCCATCAGGGCTCCGCTGGCCAATCCAGGAAGATATTTCCTTCTTTGCTCTTCGCTGCCGAACTTATAAATAGGATACATTACCAACGATCCTTGCACACTGGCCGTGCTGCGCACACCACTGTCACAGCGTTCAAGCTCCTGCATAATCAGGCCGTAGGTGGTATAATCCAAGCCGCCGCAACCGTATTCGGAAGGTAATTGCGGGCCAAAAGCACCGGCATCTGCCAGGCCCTTGATGATGCTGGAAGGGAATTCCGAACGCTGGGCGTAATATTCGATAATCGGCGACAGATCGCGCTTCACCCACTCCCGAACACTATCGCGAATAAGCTTTTGCTCGTCGGTTAACAGCTCATCAATGCCGTAGAAATCGGTCGGCTCATACCGATCCTTGCCCCTGTTGGAAGCATAAAGATCCTCAAGTGATTGTTCGTGCATCATGCGTGTGCAAAAGTATAATTTTGACGGCACTCCCATGAATCAGTTAACCACCGTCTTTTTAGAAAAAGTAAGGTTTCACCTTCCACTGGGCCTATACCCCGGGGAAAAATTGTGCGGCAATGAAATTTTCATTTCGCTTTCAGTGAGTATTTCTGCACCAAACACGAAGTACGATGCATCCTTTTTGAATTATGAGTGGCTGCTCACCATCATTCGCAGTAATGCTGAAAAAAGCTGTGAACTGCTGGAGCAACTGGCGCAGAATATTCTGGCGGATGTTCACCAATCACTGAACAATGTTCAACCTGAAAAGATCGAAGTGGCTGTTGAAAAACCGCATTTGCCTGTTGCGGGCTTTCAGGCGGCCTCAGCCGGCATTAAACTGTTGTGGACCCGATGATTTTATCAAAGTGCATTTCATCAGCATTGAGCAGTTCTTTACTTTTGAAACTGATGAATCTTCAACGTCTTTTAATGTTGATGGCCCTTTATGGTGTAAGTTACCTAAACGCACAACTGGTCATCCAGGGTAGAATTACGGCATCCGACAACGGCGAAGTGCTGATTGGCGCCGGCGTTGTTGATACTTTAAGCGGTATAAATACCGGTACCAATAATTATGGATTGTATTCCCTTTCGCTGCCTCCAGGGCGCAAGGTACTGTTGTTCAGCTTTCCTGGTTATGGTGAGCTATTGCTGGATACTGCCCTCACTTCATCCATCACGTTGAACCTGCAATTAAAGCCTATCGCCCAACTTGATGAACTGGTGATCAAATCTAAACCGCGCAATACCAGCGGTAACAGCACTCAAATGAGCATGCTCGATGTGCCGGTGCAGCAGATCAAGAAAATGCCGGCCCTGCTTGGTGAAGTAGATGTGGTAAAAGCCCTGCAGTTGCTTCCTGGGGTTAAAGGCGGAAATGAAGGTTCCTCTGGACTGTATGTGCGCGGCGGAGGTCCGGATCAAAATCTGATTTTACTGGATGGTGTTCCACTGTATAATATCCAACATATGTTTGGCTTCTTTTCAGTTTTTAATGCCGATGCCATCAACAACATTCAATTGTATAAAGGCGGTTTCCCTGCGCGCTTTGGCGGACGTCTTAGTTCGGTGCTCGATATTTCCATGAAGGAAGGGAATACCCAAAAGCATCAGGGAGAAGGAAGTATTTCACCCATTGCCGCCAAATTATCACTGAACGGTCCCCTGGGAGCCAGTGGAAAAACTACTTATGCCATTTCCTACCGGCGCTCTCTGTTCGATCTGTTGCTGCGCAGTGCAGGTGCAGGCGGAAACGTGCTGATCTATAACTTCTATGATCTGAACATGAAACTCTGCCACCGCCTGAACGAACGCAATCGCTTTTATGCTTCGTTTTACAGTGGTAGGGATAAACTTTATTCTGCTTTGGTAAATGAAACCAGCAACGGAATGAGTATTTCTAAAGAAAAGGTTGAAAACAGCCTCATTTGGGGAAATACCCTTGGAGCGCTGCGCTGGAATCGTATTATCGGACCGCGCAGCTTTGTGAACCATACCCTGAGTTATACTGCATATCGCTATAAAAACGGTTTGAAGTACCAGGGTGAGTTCAGAACCGATACAAGCTACCAATCGTTCAACCTCAACTTTGCCTATGGTGCCGGAATCCGCGACCTGGCCTGGAGAAGTGATGTGCAGTACAATGCATCCAATGCCGCGGTATATCGCTATGGACTCGAGGTAATCCAACATCGCTTCAAGCCAGGCGTCTTTACCCTGAGCCTGAATGGTACCGGCATACAATCACTGGATACGGTAATCAGCCCTGCCGGTAACTACAATTCGCTGGAAATGGCTGTATATGGCGAAACAGAACGAAATCTGGGACGCGGCTTGAATATGAATGCAGGCGTCAGGCTTGCAAACTACCTGGCAAGTTCCAAATACCGTTTTATGCCGGAGCCTCGTATCTCTTTTCGACAGATGATGACCAATAAACTGGCGCTTAAATTATCGTATGCCTTGATGAATCAGCCCATTCACCTGTTAACCAACAGCACCGGTGGACTTCCCTGGGATTTGTGGTTTCCTGCAACAGCCAAAATCAGGCCGCAAAGGGCCCAACAGGTGGCGCTAAGCATCAGTCAGCCCTGGAAATACGGCATGGAGTTCAGCGTGGAGTCCTATTATAAATGGATGAATCACATTGTGGATTATGCCGAAGGAACAGATCTTTTTGATGTGCAGGTGAACTGGGAAGACAAAGTCCGCGCCGGGAAGGGCTGGATGTACGGCACCGAAATGATGATTCAGAAAAGGACCGGTCGTTTGAACGGCTGGCTTGCTTATACCCTAAGCTGGTCTGAACGCAAAATTCCTGAAGTAAATTTCGGTCAGAAATATTTCTTCAAATGGGACAGACGGCATCATGCCACTGCCGTGTGTATTTATAAAGTGAATAAGGCCTGGGAAATTTCTTCCACCTTCGTGCTTCAAAGTGGCAATGCCATTACCCTGCCGCAGGGCAGGTACCTGGCAGCCGATGGCACCCTGGTAAATGACTATATTGGTAAGAATGCCCAGCGTATGCCATTATATCACCGGCTTGACGTGGGTGTGAACAAACTCATTAAGCCCGAAAATCGCTTCAGCAAAACAAAGCAGTACTGGAACCTAAGCGTGTATAATGTGTACAACCGGTTCAATCCGTTTTTTGTGGACATAGACAATACCACGCAACCGCCAAAAGTAATTGGTGTTGCCTTTTTTCGTTTACTGCCCGTATTAACCTATTCCTATAAATTCTGACATGAAACGTTACCTCATAGGCTTGCTGTGCGCCGCAGCATTGAGCTCCTGCGAACGCGAACTGAACTTCAAATTCAAATCCTACAATCCTAAACTTGTGGTGAATGCCTTGCTGAACAACCGCGAAGTATTGACCGTTTCTGTAAGTTCAAGTGTGCCCTTTTCCATACCAGGAAATCCGAAAGTAGTTGAAAACGCAATTGTTACATTGTTTATTGACGGAGTAAAACAGCCCCGACTAACCTACAATGGCTTTAATAAGGTTTACAGCGCACCTGTTATTCCGCAGCCCGGCAGGGAGTACCGAATCCTGGTAGAGGCACCTGGTTTTATATCTGTAACTTCTGAAGCCATGTTGCCCGGCAGCGGCAACTTCGCTCCGGCATCATTTAAGGATTCCGTTTATGTGGATTCATCTGGCTTTCCCCTGGGGCAAATTACCGTGCGCATAGACGATGATGCAGCGCAGGAAAACTATTACAGGCTGAAGCTCTTTTACTACGAACGTACTTTCGGCGAGTTTATGGAACTACCTGTAGACGCTGAAGACCCTCTGGTCAATCAGTTTGCCAGCAGGCTGGATGGAGGCGTGGTATTCAGCGATGCGACCTTCAATGGCCAGAAAAGGGTAATTTACTTCAAAACACCGTTCGGCTATGGCCAGGGCACACCTAAGTTCCTTGTGCTAAAGGAACACCTTTCCAAAGACTACTATTTGTACGTTACCAGCCTAAATCGATATCAGAATGCCGGTTCCAATTTGTTTCAGGAGCCGGTGTTCGTTTATTCCAATGTGAGGGAAGGCCTGGGAATTTTCTCAGGATATCAGGAACAAAGGGATACTTTGCGCTGATCAACGGATGGGCATAAACAGGCGGTTCCAGCGAATACCTCCGAAGCCGTTTTTCTGTTCGTCAACAAAACCGGACATGGGGTCCAACATGCGGCGTTCGCGGATGCTGAAAAATACGAACAGGGGAGGACCCACCACATTGGTTTCCGGAACAAAACCCCAATAGCGGCTGTCCAGCGAATTGTGCCGGTTGTCTCCCATCATCCAGTAATAATCCTGTTGGAAGGTGTAAGAAGTAGCTGTTTCAGTTCCATTTACAAGAACCTTGGTACCATCTGGACTTAATTCATATTCCGGATGACCTTCATAAAGGCGTATCACCCGCTCGTACAGGTAGAAGTTGCGCGCAGTGAGGGTAATGACAGCACCTTTTCTGGGAATGTAGATCGGGCCATAATTATCCAGTGTCCAGTTGAACAATTCCGGCTTCTGAGGGAATAAATCTGCCGAACCTACCTTGGGTTGCATGTAACACGTATCTACAACAGGTTCCGCTTTCATGCGCTGGTACTGAGCATCGCTGAGATGCAAAATGTACTCGTAACCTTTAGGCATATCGGTGTTAGGATAGATGTCATACAGCGCGTAAGCATCCACCAACTGCTGGCTGAGCGGCTCCTTTAATCGGAAATAATAACTGTATTGTTGATTGCCAATGGCCGGTAAAGGCTTTCCATTGATATACACCTTGCGCTGGATGATCTGCAGGCTGTCGCCGGGGATTCCTATGCAGCGTTTGATGTAGTTCTGCTGTTTGTCTATTGGATGCTCTTCATCCATGGGGTAATTGAATACCACCGGGTCGTTGTTTTTTACAGTTCTCCAGCCGGGCAGCCTCATGTAAGGCAATTCCAGCAAGGTGCTGTAGGCCTTCATTCCCAATAAATCCTGATGCGCCAGTGGAATGGCAATAGGCGTCATGGGGATACGCACCCCATAGTCCATCCTGCTTACAAATAAATAATCGCCAACCATCAGGTTGCCTTCCATACTGGGTGTCGGAATCTTATATGCTTCCACATAGAGCCCGCGAATCATTCCGGCCACGTAAACGGCAAAAAACAAGGCATCAGCCCATTCGCGTACCACACCATTTTTGGTGGGCATATACTTCTTTTTGAATTCCTCGCTATGGCTGGCCCCGAGGTATGCTACATCCTTGCGGGTTCCTATATATGGCCAATAGATGAAAGGTAAAAGAACCCCCAGGCATTGCTGCCAGAATCGGAACTGCCCGAAGCTGCGCAGCAAATCGATGGTAATGGTGAATCCTGCAATAACATTCACCGCCGGAATCAATAAATAAATCAGGTAATACCATGGGCGCTGAACCAGCTTCAGCCAATGCCACCAGCTTAATACCGGTACAAAAGCCAGCCAGCCTTGAATGCCGGCTTTCCGGAACATGAAGAAAAGTCCGGTTCTGCTTAATCCGTAAAGGCTCAGGGCCAAAATAACAAACAGGTTGAGGTTATGTACTTCCATGCAGCTTCAAAATTGCAGTAAATCTTTCATACCATAAACGCCGCGTCGATCCTTGATAAACTCAGCGGCCAGCAAAGCCCCAAGGGCAAATCCATTGCGGTTGTGCGCCACATGCCTGATGCTGATGTCATCAATGGCCGATTGATATAGCACCTCATGGGTTCCAGGAACTTCATCCATGCGTAGGCTGGTAATGGGTAAACTATCCTCTCCCGGGGCACCCTGACCGGTCAGATTCCATCGCTGGTAATGAGGATTTTGCTTCATGATTCCTTCGGCAAGGGTTATGGCCGTGCCGCTCGGAGCGTCTTTTTTATGCACATGATGCGTTTCGCTGATGCTTGCACGATATTCCTGATGCTGCTGCATGAAACGAGCCAGATATTCATTGAGCATGAAAAACATATTCACGCCCAAACTGAAGTTTGTGGCCGTAAACATCGATGTGCCCATGGAATCGGCCAGCAAACGCAATTCCTCATAACGGTCGTACCAGCCTGTGGTGCCTACCACCACCGGTACACCCGATTTCAGGCAGGCGCTGATGTGCTCCGGAGCCTGCTGCGGTGTGCTGAATTCAATGGCTACATCCGATTCCTGCAGCATTTTCATGGATACAGGATCTGTGCTGCTGAATCGGTGCACAATGTGATGCCCTCGCGTTTTGGCAAGCGCTTCAATGGTTTTTCCCATCTTGCCGTAGCCCAATAATGCCAGCTTCATCGGACAAAACTAAGCATCATCGGCTGCTGAATTATTTGTTTCTTTGAAGCCTGTGAAAGCTTCGTTGAAGTTGGTTAAGGGCTTGCTGCTGCTCCTGTTTCTGGTGTTCCTTATCGCGGCCTACATTCTTTTTATTCCTTCCACAAATCAGGGTGGTACACTGCGCATTGGCAGAAATACCCGCATTGAACAGCTGTGCGATACGCTGGATGTGAAATTCGGACTGAACCACAGCATTGTGTTCAATGCCGCTGCCAGGTTCATGGGTTATTCATCACCAAAACCCTGCAAAGTGAACATTCAACAAGGGATGAGCATGTATGAAGTGCTGCGCTTGCTGAAAAACAACAGCCGGCAAACGGTGGATATCGTTATTCGATCCGGTTGGACCCGCGAACAATTGGTTCATTATCTGGCTTCGCGATTGGAACCTGATAGTGCTCTTCTTTTTGCCGCCTTGAACAACAAATCACTGTTGCAAAGTTTGAGCATCGATGCTTCCATATTGCCGGCCCTGATAATTCCAGATACCTATAACTTCTATTATGCCACATCTGCGGAAGAGATCCTGTTGCGCATGGCTCGTGCCGGCATGTCGTTCTGGCAAAAAAAGAACATCACTGCCGATTCAGCATTGAAGGTTTATTCCTTGGCATCCATCGTTGAAAAAGAATCGCAAAGAACCGATGAAAGACCATTAATAGCTGGTGTATATTTGAACAGAATAAAACAAGGGATGAAGCTTCAGGCCGATCCCACCGTAAATTTCGCCCTTGGCCAATGGCGGGCCTTGCTGTTCAAAGACCTGGAAGTCGAATCTCCCTACAATACCTATAAGTATTATGGCTTGCCGCCCGGACCCATCTGTATTCCTTCGGTACAGGCAATTCAAAGTGTGCTGAGCCCTGCAGTGCACAACTACCTGTTTTTTGTTGCGAAGGGTGACGGAAGTGGCTATCACCGCTTTTCAGCAAGCGATACCGAACATTACCGCAACATTGCACTCCGTAAAAAGGAGCTGCTAACTCCCCGCTAGTTTTAAATAGCGATTGCTTACCCAGTGCTGCTCAGAAGGATGGATTCGGCACCAGTCGGTTTTATCCTCATAAACGAACACCCTGATCCCTAGATTGAGTTGCTTTACCGCTGCGGCGGAAGCGGTTGGTGCATTCCGCACGTTCAGCGTTGCAGTTGTAACTTCACATTCCCTAAGATATGCTGCCGGCTTCTTGGCCTGGTCTTTAAGCAAGGATTCAACGGCGGGGATGAAGTTCTTTAATGCGGCTTCAACGGTATTGCCACCAAAAAAGTTTGTACCCGGGCATGACTTGGTGGAACCACTGCCGTTGGTGCGCAATCCGCTGTTTAAATCCCACCAGTGATGGTACACCACCGTATCGGTATTAGCAGGCAGCGAAAACTTTTTCAACAGCAACGCATTCAGACGAAGAATACAATCTCGGTGCTCGGGCCGCATAGCATCGCCGCCCGTATCGAAATTGCCGATGTGTTCGATGCAAATTCCCGCCTGATTGGCGCCTTTAATGCCTGCCGGTATTTTGTCTAAACTTCTGCAGATAGCCAGTTTCCCATCCGGGAAGGTGGTAATGTTTTGTGCAATTTCCGTAAAACCTCTTTGCAGGTGCCCATATTCCATACCCTGAAGCATGGCAAAATGGTTGTTGCCCTTAAAGTGACTGTAACCGGGGATGTAGGTGTGGTGATTCTGAATTAATTTGATGCTGCGTGCAATTCTGGCTTGGTTCAGCCATTCTGCAAATTCATCAATAGTGCATAAAGTAAATCGTCCTTTTTGTTCCATATAGTCAAAGTAAAATAAAAGTTCATAAATAAGAAAGCCCGTCTCTCAGCGACGGGCTTTCAGATCTGGAAACTGAATTTTCAGTTCCTGATAAATCTCAGGCTATGTTCTTTGCCCCGCCCGTCCACAGCGCGGAGCAGGTAAATTCCTGCAGGCAATTTGCTCAGGCTGACGCTGTTATGTTGACCTTCAACATGCACCATTTCCAGGCCCTGCATATTGTACACGCGAATGTTAGAGCAGGGGTTGCCGTAAAAGTGCAACACGTCGTGCACGGGGTTAGGCCCGAAGCGCAGACTTTCTGTCTGATGCGCTTCTACATCTGTGCCGGCGGCTTCACTGACGGTCAGGATATAGGAATTAGCCTTATCACCATTATCCCCGACGGGATTGGCAGCGCCAAGGCCGGCTGTATAGAAACTCACCGAACCGGTACCGGCCGCTGGTGCTTTCCAGTTCAGATCAAAAATACCTGTAGCACTCGGGCTGGTATGTTCGCCGTAAATTCTACTGTTCAGGGTAACGGCCCTGGTGCCTGAGCTGCCTGCGGTAATGGTGCCGGCATTTACGTTCCCTGAGCTCAGGGCCACCGTTTGGAAACCATACCTGAGATAGCCAAGGCCTATAACGGAAATGCGCAAGGTGTAACTTTTTCCGGGTGTGTAGCTGCTTACGGGCAATAAGCCGTCAAACAATGCAACGGTTACCGTGGGAGTAACAACCCCTCCGGAATGGCATCCGTTGCAATCTCCATTGGATACAGGGCTGCCGGTGCGGTCGGCATTTTGTGATGCTCCGGCACCATTGGAACTGTTGAGCAAAAGGAACCCCAGGGCGGTAAGGAAAGTTCCTGTAAGTAGTTTTTGTATCATCATATGCTGTTTACAGACTTCAATAATACGCATATGATAATATTGTTTTTTTGACGTATGTCATGCCCAAAAAAAAACTGTCAAAAAGGGTGAAGAAATATTCTTTGAGAAAACCATTTGTGCCCCATACGTGTATTAATTTCGCCGCGATTCATGAATCCGTCCAGCTACCTGCCCATCGTATTGCAAACTGCCGCAGCATTAGGTTTTGTGGTAATGGTACTTGTGTTGACCCACCTGATTGGGCCATCAAGGAAAACCGCCGCGAAACAGGAGAATTTCGAATGTGGAATCGAATCCACGGGCAATGCCCGATTCCCGGTTTCGGTAAAATATTTCCTGACGGCAATCCTCTTTGTTCTTTTTGACGTAGAGGTCATCTTCTTCTATCCCTACGCGGTGAATATGAAGGACATGGGCTGGGAAGGATTTTGGGCAGTGCTGATGTTCGTCGCCTTCTTTATGGTAGGGTTCTTCTACGTGAAGAAGCGCGGAGCCCTGGAATGGGAGCGATAATTCAAAGGCCTGCATGAATGAACATACATCGTTTATGGTAAAAATCGGAGAAAAACCTGAAGGAGTGGAAGGCCAAGGCTTTTTTGCCACCAGCCTTGACAAAGTAATCGGACTTGCACGTGCCAATTCACTCTGGCCACTGCCTTTTGCCACCTCCTGCTGCGGCATTGAGTTTATGGCAACCATGGGATCTAACTATGACCTGGCGCGCTTCGGCAGTGAACGCCTTAGCTTTTCCCCCAGGCAGGCCGACCTGTTGATGGTTATGGGCACCATAGCCAAAAAAATGGGGCCGGTGCTCAAACAGGTTTATGACCAGATGGCCGAACCTAAATGGGTGCTTTCAGTGGGTGCCTGTGCCTCCAGCGGCGGAATCTTTGATACCTACAGCGTATTGCAGGGCATTGACAGAATTATCCCAGTGGATGTGTACGTGCCTGGCTGCCCTCCTAGACCCGAGCAAATTATTGAAGGAGTGATGAAAATTCAGGAGCTTGTGAAAAATGAAAGCCTGAGGCGCCGCCATTCCGAAGAATACAAACGCATGCTGGAAAGCTATAACCTAACCTAAGCATGACCAACAACCAACATCAACAGGTTCTTGATGCTTTGCAGCAACGATTCGGCGCTGATTTAGGCTCCGTTTCCGAACCCTATGGATTGCTTACCGTAGAAATTCCGGCAACACGCATCCTCGATGTGCTTGACTTCCTGAAAAATCACGAGCAACTGCGCCTGGACTTTCTCACAGATCTTTGCGCAGTGCATTATCCCGAAGATCCGGGTCGCGAAATTGCGGTTGTGTATCACCTGCACAGCATGGTCCACAACATCAGGCTCAGGTTGAAAGCCTTTCTTCCCATCAGCAATCCTGAAATTGCCTCTGCTACAAAACTGTACAGTGCTGCAAACTGGATGGAAAGAGAAACTTATGACTTCTACGGGGTTTTATTTACAAACCACCCTGATTTGCGCCGAATCCTGAATATGGATAGCATGGACTATTTCCCGCTCAGGAAAGAATATGCGCTTGAAGATGAAACAAGAAACGATAAGGACGATCGCTTTTTCGGACGATGAGTGAACTGAACATACGCAACGGAGCTCAACTGGTTAGCTCAGAAACCATTGACGGCGAAATTGCCGTTCTGAACCTGGGCCCCACGCATCCCGCTACACATGGGGTGTTTCAAAATATATTGAAGGTTGACGGGGAGCGCATCCTCGAAGCTGAGCCTACCATCGGTTACATCCATCGCGCCTTTGAAAAGCTCGCAGAAAGACGCCCCTACAACCAGATTACACCCATCACCGACCGACTGAACTATTGCTCATCGCCCATCAACAACATGGGATGGCATATGACGGTCGAAAAATTAGCCGGTATTGAAGTGTCAAAACGCGTGGACTACATGCGCGTAATAATCATGGAACTTGCGCGCATCGCTGACCATCTGGTATGCAATAGCGTAGTTGGGGTTGATACCGGTGCATTGACCGGGTTTACATATATGTTTCAGGAGCGGGAACGCATCTATGAAATGTTTGAAGCCGTTTGCGGGGCCCGCCTTACCACCAATATTGGCCGCATCGGAGGCTTTGAACGGGATTTCCCAGAAGAATTTAAACGTAAACTGGATGATTTCCTGAAGACATTCCCTAAAAATTTCGATGAATTTGACAGCCTTGTTACCCGCAACAGGATTTTTATGGATCGGGTTATTAAAGCAGGACCCATTGCCGCCGAACGAGCCCTTAACTACGGATTCACTGGTCCTAACCTCAGGGCAGCAGGTGTGGATTATGATGTTCGGGTAATGAACCCCTACAGCAGCTACCAGGATTTCGAATTCATCATCCCGGTGGGAAAAGATGGTGATACCTACGACCGCTTTATGGTTCGCCAGCATGAAATCCGCGAAAGCCTGAACATCATACGCCAGGCGCTGGATAATATGCCGGCTGGGAAGCATTATACGGAAGTTCCCGATTACTACCTGCCTCCCAAAGACGAGGTATATAAAAGTATGGAAGCGTTAATCTATCACTTCAAAATTGTGATGGGCGAAACACCCATACCTGCAGGAGAAGTGTACCACGCCGTTGAAGGAGCAAATGGAGAACTTGGTTACTACCTCATCAGCGATGGCGGTAGAACACCCTATCGTCTGCACTTCCGCAGGCCTTGCTTCATTTACTATCAGGCCTATCCTGAAATGATTCAGGGAAGCCTGCTGAGCGATGCCGTATTGACCATGAGCAGCATGAACGTAATTGCAGGAGAACTCGATGCCTGATCAACACAACCACCCGGAATCTCAGCTGCAATTCAGCGATGAAACCCTCAAGCTGATTGCAACCCTGACTGCACAATATCCCGATGGGAAGCAAAAAAGCGCCTTGCTGCGTGTATTGCATCTGGCCCAACTGGAATTTGGCTGGCTCTCAGCGCCCGTCATGGACTATGTAGCTAGATTGCTGCATATTCAGCCTGTAGAAGTGTATGAAGTGGCAACGTTCTACTCCATGTACGATACCAAACCCGTGGGCAAGGTGAAACTGGAAGTATGCCGCACTGGCCCCTGTATGATTGAAGGGGCTGAGAAAATTGTAAGCTACATCGAACAAAAGCTGGGTATCAAGGATGGTGAAACTACCGCCGATGGCCGCTTTACCCTGAAAACAGTGGAATGCCTGGGTGCCTGTGGCTACGCCCCAATGATGCAGGTTGGTGAACACTACCATGAACATCTTACTGAAGAAAAAATAGACCGGTTTATCGCTGACAACGCATGATGAGAACCTTATTCTATACTGCATGTGCATGCATGGCTGTGGCATATGCCCCTGCTGCCAAGGCACAACTGGCAATCGAAGTAGATCCCTCAGCCAAAACCTGGTCTCTGAACGGAACCACCTTTACCAGTAAAACCAAATCTACCGACGTATTGAATGCCCTCGGTGGCGCTAACCGCACCATTGAAGCAGCCAACCGCACCCAATATATTTTCGACAGCCTGGGTGTGGTGGTGGAAGTAAGCGAAGGAAATATAGCTGTGCGTGTGTTTCTTGGTCAGTCCATCCGCGCAACAGAACCGTTAAAAAAATACACCGGAAGTATGAAAATTGCCGGTGCAAGCATTACCGCCGCACTGAACCTGGGTGAGGTAAAAGCCAGAACTCCCGGTATTGCCTGGACTGATCTGATGGGCAAAGGACTCATGTATTCAGGCAAAGGACTGATGCTGATGGTTGATACACGATCCGGGAAAGTGAACGACGTTGGATTCGGATTTACCAAATAAACATTACGCTGACCGCAATGAAACGCAAGTTGTTGATTGATAAAGCCGGAGTTCCGGGCATTGCTTCCTACGAAGTGTACCGCAGGGAAGGTGGCTACCGATCGGTGGAAAAAGCACTGAAGTCCATGTCGCCCGATGATGTGGTGGAAGAAGTTAAAAAGTCAGGTCTGCGCGGTCGCGGCGGTGCCGGATTTCCTACGGGCATGAAATGGAGCTTTCTGGCAAAACCGGAAGGCGTTCCGCGTTACCTTCTGTGCAATGCCGATGAAAGTGAACCAGGTACCTTCAAGGATCGATACCTGATGGAACATATCCCTCATCTGCTCATCGAAGGCATGATTGTTTCCAGTTACGCCCTGGGTGCTAATACATCGTATATTTACATTAGAGGTGAATACATGTGGATCCTCCACATTCTGGAGCGTGCCATCGCCGAAGCATATCAAGCAGGTTGGCTCGGTAAAAACATAATGGGGTCCGGATATAATCTGGATCTGCACGTGACCCCCGGAGCCGGTGCTTATATCTGTGGTGAAGAAACAGCCCTGATTGAAAGCCTCGAAGGTAAAAGAGGTAATCCCCGGATTAAGCCGCCCTTTCCCGCTGTTAAAGGATTGTGGGGCTGTCCCACCGTGGTGAATAATGTAGAAACGATAGCGGCCGTGGTCCCCATTGTAAATGATGGTGGCGATGAATATGCTAAAATCGGTATTGGACGATCAACAGGCACTAAATTAATATCCGCCTGCGGAAATATCCAAAAACCGGGTGTATATGAAATTGAATTGGGACTTTCAGTGGAAGAGTTTCTATACAGCGATGAGTATTGTGGTGGAATGAAAAACGGTAAGCAGCTGAAAGCTTGTGTACCCGGTGGATCTTCTGTTCCCATTTTGCCTCATTTCCTGGTTACAAAAACCGCTCAGGGTGAATCTCGCCTGATGAGTTACGAAAGTTTGGCCGATGGAGGGTTTCAAACCGGTTCTATGCTCGGTTCAGGTGGATTTATCGTGTACGACGAAGATCAGTGCATTGTAAGAAATACCTGGAACTTTACTCGATTCTACCATCACGAAAGCTGCGGCCAGTGCAGTCCCTGCCGGGAAGGTACCGGTTGGATGGAAAAAGTGCTTCATCGCCTCGAATATGGACATGGAAAACAGGAGGATATTGACCTGCTGTGGGATATACAGGCAAAAATTGAAGGCAATACCATTTGTCCGCTAGGTGACGCTGCAGCATGGCCAGTGGCCAGCGCCATACGCCACTTCAGAGAAGAATTTGAATGGCATGTGAATGAATCCAAATTGTCGCAACAGCGCAACTACGGACGTGTTTCCGAGAAAACTTTTGTGAACGCAACTGCTTGATAAATAAAAGATTAAAGGCTAATGGCTAAAGTAACCATAGATGGGCATACCATTGAAGTTCCAGACGGTACAACCATCCTGAATGCAGCCCGCATGATTGGCGGAAACATTGTTCCTCCTGCAATGTGCTATTACAGTCCACTGAAAGGCAGTGGAGGCAAATGCCGCACCTGTTTGGTGGAAGTAAGCAAAGGGAGTGAAAAAGATCCGCGACCCATGCCAAAACTGGTAGCCAGCTGTTCTACGCCGGTGATGGATGGAATGGAGGTGAAAAACACCAGCTCTCCAAGAACCCTTGAAGCCAGAAAAGGGGTGGTTGAATTTTTGTTGATCAATCACCCTTTGGATTGCCCAGTTTGCGACCAGGCCGGTGAGTGCCACCTGCAGGATTTGGCGTTTGAACATGGCGCAGCCAAAACTCGTTACGAATTTGATCGCAGAACCTTCGACAAAATCGACATAGGTCCTTACATCAAATTGCACATGACTCGTTGCATTTTATGCTACCGCTGTGTGTATACCGCAGATCAAATTACAGGATCCCGCATGCATGGAGTGATGAAAAGGGGAGATGCTTCAGAAATCAGTACCTACATAGAAAAAGCCATTGATAATGATTTCAGTGGAAACGTGATTGACGTATGCCCTGTTGGGGCCCTAACCGATAAAACCTTCCGCTTTAAAAGCAGGGTATGGTATACCAAACCGCTGGATGCCCACCGCGAATGCGATAAATGTTGTGGTAAAGCGGTTTTATGGAATGTTGGCGATGAAATATACCGCGTAACGGCCCGTAAAGATCAGTATGGTGAAGCGGAAGAATTTATTTGCAATACCTGCCGCTTTGAAAAAAAGAGCATGTCCGACTGGATTGTTGAAGGCCCAAGGAAAATTGACCGCCACAGCGTGATTTCTGCCAATAAGTATTTTGAACCCGTTCCCGAGCATACACCGCTACTGAATAAAGCCTGATATGGATTCAGCATTGTTAATAGAAAAAATCGTTCTGGTATTGGTGATTCTAGGGATTACCCTCCTGATTGCCACCTACAGTACCTATGCCGAGCGGAAAATAGCGGCCTTCCTTCAGGATCGTCAGGGCCCTAATAGAGCAGGTATTTTTGGCATTTTACAGCCTATAGCTGATGCTGGTAAAATGTTCTTTAAGGAAGACTTGATCCCCGCTGCTTCAGAAAAGTGGTTGTTCATTATGGGACCGGGTATTGCCATGTTTACGGCCTGTATGACCGGAGCTGCTATACCCTGGGGCACAGAGTTGCATGTTTTCGGTTATACCCTGCACATGCAAATCGCTGATATTGATATCGGTATCCTGTACATCATCGGTTTTGTGAGCATGGGGGTTTACGGAATTATGATAGGAGGCTGGGCTTCCAACAATAAATATTCACTTTACGGCGCCATCAGGGCCAGCAGCCAGATGATTTCCTACGAACTGGCTATGGGCCTCAGCATTATTGCCGTTGTGATGATGACAGGTACCTTGAGCCTCAAGGAAATTGCAGCACAACAGCATGGAATAAACTGGAACATCTGGTACCAACCATTGGGTTTCATCATCTTCTTTACCTGCGCTCTGGCCGAATGTAATCGGGCTCCTTTTGACCTTCCTGAATGTGATAGTGAACTTATTGGCGGTTACCATACTGAATACTCCAGCATGAAGCTTGGATTTTACCTGTTTGCAGAATACATCAATATGTTCATTTCTTCGGCTGTAATTGCTACCCTCTATTTCGGTGGTTATAACTTCCCTGGTATGGACTTTATTGAAAGCAGCACCTTGCTTGGCTGGCTTCAGTTTGCTACTCTTTTTGCCAAAATATTCTTCTTCATTTTTGTGTTCATGTGGATACGCTGGACGCTTCCGCGCTTCCGCTACGATCAGTTGATGCACCTGGGCTGGAAATCCTTAATTCCTTTAGCCATCGTGAATATGCTTATCACCGCCGCGGTGGTATTGCTTAAAAGTAATTCGTTTTAATGCTCGTGCTTCATGCAACCATTAACCAATAGATCTAAACTGGTAGTCCAAAAGGAAATGACGTTCATGGAACGTATTTACCTGCCGGCAATCCTCAAAGGAATGGCCATTACGCTGAGCCACTTCTTTAAGAAGAAAAATACCGTACAGTACCCGGAAGTGCAGCGTCCCATTGCGCCGGTTTATCGAGGAAAACACGTGTTGAAACGCGATGAACAGGGAAGAGAGCGCTGCACAGCCTGTGGATTATGCGCTGTTGCTTGTCCTGCAGAAGCCATCACCATGGTGGCTGCAGAAAGAACCAAAGGAGAAGAAAATCTTTATCGGGAAGAGAAATACGCTGCCGTTTATGAAATAAATCAGCTGCGCTGCATCTTTTGCGGATTATGCGAGGAAGCTTGCCCCAAAGAAGCCATCTTCCTTACCGATGTAATCACACCTGTTGAAACCACCAGGAAGGAATTTGTGTATGGAAAGGATAAGCTGGTTGAACCCTTGAATCAACGTATAGACGTATCAAAACGGCAATCATGGAGGATGCCGGAACAACAGTCATGATGAACCAACTTCCGTTTATCATATTCTCTTTCATCGCTATTCTGATGGCGCTGGGAACCATTACCGCACGCAATCCAGTGTATAGCGTACTTTGTCTGATCCTTACATTTTTTGCGCTCAGCGGTCATTATGTGCTGCTGAATGCACAATTTATCGCGGTGGTGAACCTGATTGTTTATGCCGGTGCCATCATGGTATTGTTCCTTTTTGTGCTGATGCTGCTGAACCTGAACAAGGAAACCGAACCGGTGAAATCATACCTCTGGCAAATCAGCGGCGCCATAGCAGCAGGACTGGTTCTGGTTACCCTGGCCGGTGCACTGAAGGGTGCTTCGGCATATATGGTAAAAGGGGGCCCTGAAGCAGAAGGCATCGGACTGGTGAAAAACCTGGGTAAGATTCTGTTTTCTGACTTTGTGCTTCCTTTTGAAATTTCAAGTATCCTGTTCCTCGCTGCTATGGTAGGTGCAGTTTTTATAGGTAAAAGAGAAAAACAGGAGGGAGGCGCCAACTCATGAATGCTGAATCACTGACACCCGTTGATCAATATATCTACCTCAGCAGCCTGCTGTTCTGCATTGGAATGGCGGGCGTATTGCTGCGCAGAAATGCCATCGTTGTCCTGATGTGCATCGAATTAATGCTCAACGCAGTAAACCTGCTCTTCGTTAGCCTGAGTACATACATGGGCGATGCGTCTGGTCAGATTTTCGTTTTCTTTATCATGGTCGTTGCTGCAGCAGAAGCATCGGTGGGTCTTGCCATCCTGGTGATGGTTTATCGAAATACCCGTTCTACCAACATCAGCTTCCTGGACAAAATCAAAAATTAACGCCATGAACCAAAGTGCTTTATTTCTCATCATACTTTTGGCTCCCCTGGCCGGATTCGTGCTGAATGGGTTGTTCGGTAAAAAACTACATGCACTGGCTGGCTGGATTGGTTCCGGTGCTGTGTTGATGTCTTTTATCTGTTCTCTATTTCTGTTCCAGAGGATTGCTGCTGACAGCACACCCTTGCTGTTCAAGTTGTTTCAATGGCTCAATGTAGGAAACTTCCAGATAGACCTGAGCTTCCAGGCCGATCGTTTAAGCAGCGTGATGCTGTTGGTGGTTACTGGTGTGGGTTTTCTGATTCACGTGTATTCTATCGCCTACATGCATCATGATGAAGGTTTCTATAAGTTCTTTGCTTACCTTAATCTCTTCATTTTCAGTATGTTACTGCTTGTTCTGGGCAGCAACTTCGTGGTTATGTTCTTTGGTTGGGAAGGTGTTGGACTATGCAGCTACCTGCTTATCGGCTTCTGGTTTAACAACGAAGCATATGGCAAAGCCGCTCGTAAAGCATTTGTGATGAACAGGATAGGCGACCTGGGCTTGCTCATTGGTCTGTTCCTCATCTATTTCCAATTCGGCACTTTTGAGTACAGCCAGGTGTTCGAAAAAGTGGAAACCGGTGCCTACCGACCGGAAATCCTCACAGCAATCTGCTTATCCCTGTTTATCGGTGCTACTGGTAAAAGTGCTCAAATCCCTCTGTTCACCTGGCTTCCCGATGCCATGGCCGGACCTACACCCGTTTCTGCGCTTATTCACGCAGCAACCATGGTTACTGCCGGTATTTATATGGTGGTTCGCTGTAATGTGCTGTTCAATTACAGCCCCATAACCAGAGATGTCATCTTATATACCGGATTGCTAACCTCAGTGGTAGCAGCACTCATTGGCCTGAAACAAAACGATATTAAAAAAGTGTTGGCTTACTCGACCGTATCTCAGCTGGGACTTATGTTCGTTGCGTTGGGATGCGGAGCCTACTCAGCCGCATTATTTCACGTGGTAACGCATGCGTTCTTCAAAGCGCTGCTGTTCCTGGGTTCGGGCAGTGTAATCCATGCATTGCACGGTGAACAGGATATCCGCAACATGGGCGGACTGAAAAAACAACTTCCCATTACCTATTGGACCTTCCTGATTGGCACATTAGCCATTACCGGATTTCCTTTGTTTTCCGGTTTCTTCTCAAAAGACGAAATTCTGCTGTCGCTCTATGACCGCAGCCATTGGCTTTATCCCATTGGCCTGGGCAGTGCCTTTATTACCGCATTCTACATGTTCCGTTTGCTGTTCGTAACCTTCCATGGCAAGTTCCGCGGTGCGGAAGAACAACAGGCACACATGCATGAATCACCTGCTTTGATGTCAGTACCACTGATCATCCTGGCCGTTCTATCCATTCTGGGCGGTCTGATTAATTTGCCTCATTACACAGGGAACATCGCGCAGGGATTACACCATTGGCTAAGTCCGGTTTTGGCCGACCAGCCCGAACACCATCATGGTTTTTCTACGGAAATGATGTTTGCCGCACTGGCTGTTGCAGGTATGTTGCTGGCCCTGTTCTTAACCAGAAAAAAATACCTTTCAGATGCAGTAGTGCCCGAAGCTGATGCGGAAATGACCGGTATGGGTAAACTGATCGGTCAGAAATTCCTGATTGATGAAGCCTATGACGCAGGCTTTGTGCAAACCACAGAACATCTGTCCGATGGACTTCACACTTGGTCTGATAAAAAAATCATTGATGGACTGGTACAACAAAGTGGCAAACTCACCGGATTGATGGGCGGCTTGGTAAGCAAAGTTCAATCCGGAAATATTGAATGGTATCTGCTGCTGATGGTTCTGGCCATGGCAGCGATCCTCGGCGTTAACCTATTTATCTGAACCATTGGAACTAATC
>CANHRE010000010.1 GCA_947463095.1 Flavobacteriales bacterium
CAATCCTGCCTGGTTTTCTTCAACCGGCCCACATCGAAACCGAGCGCGGTGGCCTTATCCAGCGAAGCCTGATAGGTAGGCTCATCCATATTCCGTTGCCGGCTAAGGATCCAAAGAGTATTCCTGTCGGGCGAACCCACCATGGCACGTTGGTAATTGCTGTCCAGATCGATGATGTAGTAATCGCCGCGGAAGGGCCAGAAAAACTGCACGCGCAACTTACCATTCCCGCTGTTCTTCACCGGAAATGCCTTGCCCCGTATGCTGTCAACGCTGTTCGTTTTGGTGTTCAGGCACTGGTTATACACCCGTACAAAACCCTGTTCATCTGCCGTGTACTCAGCGAAAGTGCAGGCACAATTCCGAGAAAACCGCAAAGGGATGCTTGCTATTTCATACCACCTTCCCTGGTATTTCTTCAAATCAACCTGAACCACAGGCAGGCTTCTGGAAGGCCGGCAGGAATACCAGAGTACCGCAGCGGTTATTGCGAACATAAGAACCAGCAAGATTTTCATTCCCGCAATTTAGCCGATACAGGCAGATGCTGCCGATGACCTGGTAGGATTAAAATCAATTTAAGAAATAATCATCGTCACCTTCCAGCCTCAGGTTCACATAGGCTTCACCCAGCTCCTCATACTTCTGGCGGTTGAACTGATAAAACTGAGCTGGCTTATTCGCCACGCCCTGCTGCTTCTCTTCCAAAGGAATTACAAAACCGCTGCGCAGCATCTTCCTTCTGAAATTGCGCTTGTCCAGCTCTCTGCCCAATATCGCTTCGTACAAATTTTGCAGTTCGCTCAGGGTGAACTTTTCAGGCAGCAGCTCAAAGCCAATCGGACGCAACTGAATTTTGCGCTTCAGCTGGTTCAGGGCGTGTTCGAAAATCTCGTTGTGGTCAAAAGCCAGTTCGGGTACTTCACGGATGGGAATCCATACCGCCTGTGCACTGAATGATCCAGGCAGCAGCATGCACGCAGCTGCATCTATCAGGCTGAAATAAGCCACGGTGATTACCCGCGCCTCCGGATTCTCGCGCACCGACTGCAACCACTGCTTATCCTTTTCCTTCTTCACACGCTCGGGCGCTCCAAAGGCCGCAAACTGCTCCAGGAACACATTATCCAGACCGGTAAGCTCTTTCAACACCCGTTTGGCCGCCTGGTTCAGATCCTCATCTTCCAGCACTAAGTCGCCAGGCAAAGCCATAAAACGGTCTGATGCATCCTGCTTGGCAAGTTGCAAAGTGCGGCGTATCAACAAGAGCTTTAACTGTTGCTCCGCATATCCAAAGATCACGCAATCCACCGAAACATGGGGATTCTGATTCTTATTTCCCGTCATCAGCAGGGCACAAAATAAATGATGAAGTTCGAACCCCGCGTCAACGATTTTTCCCCTGCCTTTGTTCAGCTTTTTTAGCTTAGTGTCATTTATACACTAAGAAATAGTGTTATCTTGCAGGCTCATAATTGCTCATGTTACTGATAGCAGACAGCGGAAGCACAAAGTGCGATTGGGTTATGGTAAGCCCACAGGGTGAGGAACAGAGTTTCCATACCATGGGCTTTAACCCTTTTTTCCACAACACCGGGTTCATTGCCCAGGAAATCAGGAAAAACACGGACCTCCTGGATCACGCGGCACAAATCAGCGAAGTGTTTTTCTATGGTGCCGGATGCAGCAGCCCGGAGCGCAATGAAGTACTTGTTGCCGCTCTTCGCGAGGTGTTTCCCGCTGCGGGTGTTACCGTTGACCACGACCTAACCGGCGCGGCCTATGCCACCTGCGGAACAGAACCTGGCATAGCCTGCATTTTGGGCACTGGCTCCAACAGCTGCTATTTCGACGGCAATCAGCTGCATGAAAAGGTGCCCGCCCTGGGTTATGTGCTTGGCGATGAAGCCGGCGGAACCTGGTACGGAAAAGAACTGCTGCGCCTGTTTTTGTACAAGGAACTTCCCGAAAACCTGCACAAGGCGTTGGTTGAAGAATACGGACTGAGTAAAGAATCCATCTTCGAACACGTGTACAACCTGCCCAATGCCAATGTATATCTGGCCTCCTTCATGCGCTTTCTGAGCAGCAGAAGCCAGGATGCCTGGGTGCGCGATTTTATGTACAACGGCTTCAGCAAGTTCATCAACATCCACATTTGGAAATATGAAAACCACCTGGAAGTTCCCGTGCATTTTGTTGGCTCCGTGGCTTATCACTTTGCTGATTTGCTGCGCGAGGCATGCAAAATCCACCGCCTCCAGGTTGGCGTGATCACCCGTGAACCGGTTAAAAACCTCGTTCAATACCACCTGAAGAGATCCGGCAGCGTAACGGTTTAAGCGGGCGTTATGAAGGTGAAAGGCTACATCCTGGATCTGGATGGGGTGATTTGTGATACGGCAAGGTTTCATTTTCAGGCCTGGAGCCGTTTGGCGCTGGAATACGGCATTACCCTGAACGATGAAGACCACGAAAAGCTGAAGGGTGTAGACAGGGAGGGATCCCTGCGCTATATCCTGAACAAGGCCCACATCAGCCCGGAGGCTGATTTACTGCTGCGCGACATGGAGCGCAAGAATGCATGGTACCTGGATATGGTGGCCCAGATGAGTCCCGCCGACTTGTTCCCAGGCACTCTTGATTTCCTAAGGCAGGCCAAAGAAAACGACATGCGCATTGCCCTGGGTTCTGCCAGCCGGAACGCCGGATTGGTTTTGAAAAAGCTGAACATCGAACCTTGGTTCGACGCAGTAGTAGATGGCAACATCGTAGAAAACGGCAAACCGCATCCGGAAACCTTTCAAAAGGCCGCAACCCTGTTGCACTTGAAGCCGGAAGAATGCATCGTTTTTGAAGATGCTCCATCAGGAATTCAGGCTGCACTGGCAGCCGGTTGCATTGCCATAGGCATAGGCAATCCCGATTCGCTCAAAGGAGCCCGCGTGGTATTGCCCTCCCTGGCATCCTTTGTACCCCGTCATTAATACTCAGTTCCCACATCATGATTCAATACTTTAAGCACGAGCCCTGGAGTGTAGTTGAAGAGGGGTTCAGCCCGGCCATGCAAGAGGTTGCCGAGAGCGTATGCAGCATTGGCAACGGCTTCATGGGCCAAAGGGGCAACTTTGAAGAAACTTATTCCGGTAACACCCTGCTGGGAAGCTATATCGGCGGTGTTTATTACCCAGACAAAACCCGGGTGGGTTGGTGGAAAAATGGTTATCCTGAATACTTCGCCAAAGTGCTGAACAGCACCAACTGGATAGGTCTGTCTATAGAAGTGGAAGGCGAAGTGCTGGACCTGCATACATGGACCGTGAATCTATTCCGGAGGGAATTAGATATGAAACGCGGCCTGCTGAAACGCAGCTTTACCGCAACATCACCACAAGGCAGGAGCATAGAGGTAGCGTGTACCCGCTTCTACAGCTTGAAACATCCCGATTTTGCAGCACTGGAATACCAGCTAAAACCTTTGAATTTCTCCGGTTCGGTGCGCGTGAAGATGTTCAATGACGGCGCCGCACGCAATAAAGACAGCAACTACGAAGAGCTGTTCTGGGAGCCTATTCCCGGGGGAGCACAAACCTTTCAGGAACACAGCCTGCTGAGCATGCGCACCAAAAAACTCAACTGGGTACTGAGTACTGCCACCAGAAACCGTTGCAGCCTGAACGGACAAGCCCTGCAAGGCATTGGCGAGGCAACGGCAGCGCATACCGCACATGTGTTTTCAGCAACGATAAAGCCCGGCGACAGCATGCGCCTGGAAAAATTCACCGTGCTGTGCAGCAACTTCAGGTACCCTAATGCCGACCCTGCACAAACTGCGGAAGCATTGCTTCAGAATTGCGGGAACACCACCTTTGAAAACCACCTGCTGGAACAGGAACAATCGTGGGCTGAAATATGGAAACGCAGCGATGTGGTGATTGACGGCGACGTGCCGGCACAACAGGCGGTGCGCTTCAACATCTTCCACCTAAACCAGACCTATACCGGTGCAGACGCCCGCCTGAACATCGGACCTAAGGGATTCACCGGCGAGAAATACGGCGGCAGCACCTACTGGGATACCGAAGCCTATTGCATTCCCTTCTTTTTACTTTCCGCGCCATCCTCCATCAGCAGACAACTGCTGGAATACCGCCACCGCCAGTTGCCAAAAGCTATTGAAAACGCAACCAAACTGGGTTTCGAAAAGGGTGCCGCGCTGTTTCCCATGGTCACCATGAATGGCGAAGAATGCCACAATGAATGGGAAATCACCTTTGAAGAAATTCATCGCAACGGCGCTATGGCATGGGCCATCCATACCTATATGGAGCACACCGGCGACCGCAGTTATCTGGAAGAAGGCGGGCTGGAAGTACTCATCGCTATTGCGCGGTTCTGGGCCCAGCGCGTGCACTGGAGCGAGATGAAGCAGCAGTATGTGATGCACGGCGTAACCGGCCCCAACGAATACGAAAACAACGTCAACAATAACTGGTACACCAATTACCTGGCCGTATGGTGTATGAATTTCACCATGCGCTGCCTGAGTGAGCTTTCTGCTTCCCATCCAGAGCACTATGCCCAAATCATCCACCTTACAAACCTGAATACTGAATCGGAACTAGCGAAATGGAAGGAAGTGGCCTCTTCCATGTTCCTGCCCGAGGATGCCAAACGCGGCGTATTTGTGCAGCATGAGGGCTTCCTCGATAAGGAACTGATGCCTGCTTCTGCGCTGGATAAAAAACACCTACCCCTAAACCAGAAATGGAGTTGGGACCGAATCCTCCGTTCCTGCTTCATCAAACAGGCCGATGTGCTGCAAGGCATGTACTTCTTCGAAGACCACTTCAGCCTTGACCAGCTGGAACGCAACTTCAGTTTCTACGAGCCTATGACCGTACATGAAAGCTCCCTTTCTCCCTGTATCCACAGCATACAGGCTTCACGCCTGGGCAGGAAAGAAAAAGCTTATGAGCTTTACCTGCGCACCGCCCGACTGGATCTGGACAATTACAACAACGACACGGAAGACGGCCTGCACATTACCAGCATGGCCGGAAGTTATCTGAGCATCGTTCAGGGCTTCGCCGGCGTGCGCATTCGGCAGGGCGTGCTGCACCTGAACCCCGTGTTGCCCGCCCATTGGAACAGTTGCTCCTTTTCGTTGCTCGTTTCCGGTAATTTAGTGAAGGTATTTTTCGACCAAAAACAAATACGGATACAAAATCTTGGTACTCAAGCCGTTAAGATCCGTATAAAAAATGAAGAGTCGGTAACATTAGGCCCTGCGGATGTCCGCTTGTTAAAAGTGGATTGATTACATACCTGCAAGGCATACAACTTGCAGTAAATTGGTTCACCAAAATGAACACTATGAGATACATTTTCTTCTTCACTCTGGCCGCCGGCACCTTGCTGCCCGCCACCGCACAGGTACAAACCCGCAACAAAGAAGTGGGCATCAACGGCCTCAACATGCTGTTCAGCCGACAGGTAGAACTGATTTTCCGCAAACCCCTGAAACAGGAAGGGCAGATGCGCCGCATTGAACTCAACGGCATGCCTTCTTACAACAATACACCCGTGTACGGCCAGCAACAAGGCTTCGAAAAAGCCCCCGACCAATACCAGAAAGAATTTGACGCCTATGCCCGCATTGGCATTCAGGTGGCTAAGGAACGCTACAGCCAACTGGGCGGCAACTTCGCCCTGTACCGCGGAACGCTTTGGTGCCTGGACCTGAATTATAGCTCCTCACGGGATGTAATAGTGAACCCGAACTATGTAAGCCGCTATTCCAGCGGGAGACTCAGTGTTACTCCCGGCATTGGTTATCTGGTGGGTTTCAAATACCAGGCAGGCAGGCATATTGCGCTGTCGCTCGACAACAACATCACCTTGAATGCCTCCATACAGCGTTCAAATAACGAAAGCAGCTCATACGACTTTCAAACCAGGCAAGAGAACAAACCCTATTCAAGCACCTACTTAAGCCAGTCAGTGTTCCTTTCTCCAGGTATCGTTAGCCGCCTCTGGATTACCTATTGCTTCTGAGCGGTATTTGTTCCTGATTTTTCGCATTTGATGGAATTCCGCTGACAAAATGGCAGCGAAAGGCCTTAATTTTGCTGCATCATGGAACTACAGGCCGTCAAGCAGCGTTTCGGGATTGTGGGCAATGCGCCCCGACTGAATAATGCCCTCGAAACTGCTATTAAAGTGGCGCCTACCGACATGAACGTGCTGATTGCTGGAGAAAGTGGTGTGGGGAAGGAGAGTTTTTCCAAAATCATCCACCACCTGAGCCACCGGAAACACGGGCCTTTCATCGCTGTAAATTGCGGCGCCATACCCGAAGGAACCATAGACAGCGAATTGTTTGGCCATGAGAAGGGTGCTTTTACCGGTGCAACAGACAAGCGCAAGGGTTATTTTGAAACGGTGAACGGCGGAACCATCTTTTTGGATGAAGTGGGTGAACTTCCACTGGGAACACAGGCGCGCCTGCTCCGCATCCTTGAAACCGGAGAATTCATTAAAGTGGGCTCATCTTCTGTTCAAAAAACAGATGTCCGCGTAGTGGCTGCCACCAATCGCGACTTGCTGGAACGCGCCTCTCAGGGGAAATTTCGTGAAGACCTTTATTACCGATTGGCCACCGTGCCCATACGCGTACCACGGCTCAGCGAACGCAAAGAAGATATATATCTATTGTTCCGACGATTCGCCCACAGCTTTGCTGAAAGCCACCACACCAGCCTGATTACCATGAGCGCAGATGCGCAACGCATGCTGGAGGAATATTCTTGGCCGGGAAATGTGCGTCAATTGAAAAACATCTCAGAACAAATTTGTGTTCTGGAACAAGGACCGCTGATTACGGAAGAAATATTAAACCGATACCTGCCAGCAGCAGAATCTACACTGCCCATGTTGCTTGGAAAACAGGAAGAATTCAGCAGCGGTATGAGCGAACGGGATATCTTCTACAAAGTATTGGTGGAATTACGCAAGGATGTTAACGACTTGAAAAGAGTGGTATTCGGCCTGCTTGAGGGCGGCAGGAACGAAACTGTCAACGTTGCGCCCATTGCTGTGCCTGCTCAGACGCCTGCCACTGCTGCACCGTTGCGTTCTGAACCTGCAGTTATCAGACCTTCAGCACCCATGGAAGAAGAACACGAATTTGTTGAAGCGGAAGAAGCAGATACCACTGAAAGCCTTTCCCTGGAAGACAAAGAACTGGAGATGATCCGGAAAGCCCTGATCAAAAATAAGGGCAGACGTAAAAAAGCCGCTCAGGACCTGGGCATCAGCGAACGCACCCTGTACCGTAAAATCAAGCAGTATGGCCTGGAATAAATTCTTGTTGGCACTGATGGCCTTCGGCTTCAGCTTGCCCTCCTGCTTCCTGAAAAACTACTCCCTGTCGGGCGTGAATATTCCCGAAGATGTTCGCAATTTCTCCGTGGCCTTCTTCCCAAATGAAGCTACCCTGGTTAATCCACAACTCAGCAACCTGTTTACCGAAAAACTACGCAGCAAATTTGTAGGTGAAACACGGCTCGACCTGGTATCACAGGATGGAGATTTCCGCTTCTCCGGCACCATACGCGAATACCGTATTGACCCCGTTGCGGTGCAGAACAATGCCACAGCTACCCAAAACCGCTTGCAAATTGGCATACAGGTCAAATTCGAAAGTCCACTGCATCCTGAATTGAACTTTGATGATCCATTTTCGTTTTTTGTCGATTACGATGCCAACCAAAACTTCCAATCCCTGGAGCGCAGCCTTTCCGACCAGGTTTGCGACCAGATTGTACAGCAGATATTCAACCGCGTAGCCCTTAACTGGTAAATCAACATGAATAAAGATTACCTCAACCGGTTACTGGATAACCCGGCACTCATCAGCGAAACCGACAGCTATTCGCTGGAACAGTTGTGCCGTCAATTTCCATATTTCAGCGTTCCTTTCCTGCTGTTGGCGCACGCCCACAAACAGAAAAACGACTACCGGGCTTCCGATACACTGCATTCGGCAGCCCTGCGCCTTTCCAAACGCCCCTGGCTCAGGGCGTTCATTGAACCGCATACACCGGAAAATAAAGCAGTTACCATAACCGAAACAGGCATCAACGCCGTTGCGTCTGAAATCCCTGCGGAAATGTTGGAACAAGAAATTACAGCACTTCCGGTACTGCACATCGAAGAATCAATAATCCAGCACCCGGTAGAGCAAACAGAAATAACCAGCGAACCGGTGGCTATGCCGAAATTAAAGAAACGCAGGCCTGCACATGAACCCCTGCCGGCATATTCCATCGAACAATATTTCCCGGAAACCCGCGAAGAGCCAAGCAGCAGCAAAGAACCCACGGATTTCTATTCCTGGCTGAAACAGCCCAAAAGACAGGATAACCCTCCACCCGTTGCACCGGCTGCAGAAAAGAAACAGGACGACTTGATAGCACATTTTCTGCGCAACAATCCCAGCATCAGCAGGCCAAAGAAAGAGTTCTTTAACCCTTTGAATGTGGCGAAAAAGAGTGAACAGATGGACGACAACCTCGTTACAGAAACCCTGGCCCACATTTATTGGAAACAAAAAAACCTGAAGGCGGCCCTGCAGGCCTTTGAACGTCTGATGTTGAAATTTCCGGAGAAAAGGCCGTATTTTGCCGGGCTGATTCAAAGAATCAGCAACGAACTAAACCAATCCTGAACATGAAAATTCTGCTTATACTCGGAATCATCGTCGCACTCCTGCTGATGCTGATTGTACTGATTCAAAATCCTAAAGGCGGAGGCATTGCCAGCAATTTCTCAGCAGGCAACTCCATCCTCGGCGTAGCCAAAACCAGCGACATCGTTGAAAAACTTACCTGGGGCGGCGCCATTCTAATCCTCGTTATCAGCCTTGTGGCTGCCATGTGGAACGGTGCACCCGATGACACGAAGCAGAAAACCCAAAATGCTGACCCCATGATTGAACGGGTCATTGAAAATGCGCCAGCAGCACCTGCAGCGCCTGCAACACCAGCAGCGCCTCAGAATTAAGAATTACAATTTGTCCCTACAAAGCCGTTGTTACTCCTGTAGCAACGGCTTTTTGTTATGTTCGTGGTAAGTACCGGTTTTCAAGCAGTGTGCACTCCTGTCGCTCGTTTCATTCGCTTACGCCTGCCCCGTAAGCACAGCGACAGGGGGCAGGCATGAATACCACTTGTTCTTGCCGCGAATTTTGAGTTTAAACGGTCAACGTATTTCAGGCATTGACAACTTACCACTTACCACTTACCACTTACCACTTACCACTTACCACTTACCACTTACCACTATAAAAAAAGCACCCGCCTTGCGACGGGTGCTTTTTTTATAGAATTCCTTAGAATATCAGCGCTGAACCATCACCTTGCGGCTGCTCAACTTGCTTCCGTCCTGTACCTGAATCATGTACAGACCGGGAGTCCAGCCCAAGGTATTGATACGGGTATGGTTCTGAACAGCCTGCTGAACCAGCAACTTGCCGTTCATGTCGAACACAGAAAGCTGAGCATTGGCAGCGGAGGGAAGTTCAACATGAACCTCGTCGCGGGCTGGGTTAGGATAAACCATCAAGCCGCTCAACTCTTCCTGGTTGACGCCGGTATTGAGGGCAACGTTTTTTGATTCAGACTGCACCACTTCCTTAGTGCTGTTGTTCTGCAGGAATACCACCACTTCCAGATCCCAGAAATCCTCTACGGTAGTTTCTGAAGCGAGGTTGATTTTATCAACGGCGCTGGAGGGCAGGCGGTACACATCGGGGAAGGTGTAGCTCAGGTTGAATTTCTGGGCTGTGCCTTTCACCAGATTACTCAAGGTAGTACCATTAGGACCGGGGACCATTTTCTTTACTACATGGGTAAATTCGGTTTCGCCGTTGGTCTTCACGTTTTTAAAGGTGGTTTTCTCCGCGATCACAGCCATTAAGCGCCAGTTGCTGCCGGTCATATAATCTTCAAGAGGCATAACTTCCACTTCAAAATCAACCTTGCCTTTCCAGCTCAGCTGTGCGCTGTTGATTTTAATACGGGCGAAGCTGGGCTTAGCCTGAAGCGCGTCGTAGTCATCAATGGTATAACCGCCGTTGGGGTTAACTCCGGGGAGACCATCACGCACGGTAGCAGGGATAGAATTCACACCATAAATACCGCGGCGTGTTCCTACTTCAGTCGTGTAATAAGGGTCACCGCTACCGGGGAAATCACACTGGTATTTCAACTTGGAATGCGTTCCGGGGCGTGCATCAAAGATAGCCTGAAGGGCTGCATTGCCGGGATTACATGGGGGGCAGGTACTGCTGGTGAACACCTCGTGCATCACCTTACGGATAGCAGAAGAATCGTATGCGTAGGTGCGTGCGCTGGCAGTATCGTTGGCGGGTGCTGCATCACCGGTGTTGTTCAGGTTGCTGGCCCAGGCCTTCACGGTATACCAACCGGCTGTGGGAGGATTCCACTTGATGGCATGGGTCAATACCGGAACCGCGTTGGGTGCGATGTTGGCACTGCTCACATTGGCTGACACCGGAGTTCCACCGTTTACACTGTAGTTCAAAGTGTATGAAGTAACGGCTGAAGTGCCTTGGTTGCGCACAACAAACTTGATGTCGATGGGTGCCTTCCTGGATACATAGGTGGGAAGATCAACCTTCATACCGGCCAAATCCAAGGCGGGCTGAACACCATAGATGAACTCGTAGTAGTCGTTGTCTTCAACAATAAGATCGCTGGTCTGGTTGGTGATGTTCGGCGAACCGGCCACCATAACTGCACTGGTTCCGTCAACCTGAATGCCGAAGGTATGCTTGGGGCTCACGTAAGCATTGCTGCCCTGAAGACAGTTCTGCATGACAACGTAAATCTTGTTGCTGCCTTCTTCCAGAACCACACTGGCATAAGTCCAGGAGTTGCTGGCATCACCGGGAGTGGTCATAGAATAGAACTTCACCCAGAACTGACGCTTACCTGCTGTACCGAAGGTTTTGGTATAAATACCATCATTGGATCCTGATGCACTCATACCCCAAATAGATACCGATTTATCGGGAAGCGTAGCCGTTGGCAGTGCTGCCGGACCTGTGATTGGCGTCACTTTAGTGCCGGTGTCGAAGGTGATAAATCCACTGGAGGCCGCTTTTAAGTGCGTTACCGCATTACCGGCAAACTTGAAGCTGAATGGGATGGCAATATTGCCGGAGTACACCACATTGGCCTGGGTGCCCGTAATTTTGGTCCAGCCGCCACTGTTCTGATCATTGGCCTGGTCGCTCTCCGTGTTTAACCCACCTGGGTTTCCTTCACGGATGTGGGAAATGTAATAGTAGGACTGTGCTTGCAATCCAAGGCTCAACATAAGTGCGGAGCCAAATAGTAATTTTTTAATCATGGCTTTTTAACTTTGAAAATTAGGTGCAAGGTAAAGGAATTCACCATAAATAACGCCTTCATTCATGCATAAAAAACCCCAAAGCCGTCGCCACGTGTGCCATTTTGGCCAGCAACCCGGGTAAAACTGCCAAAGAAGGATCTTTTACCGAAAAAATGTCAGCCATATGGTTCTGGCACAGAAATCGTTCTTTGGCGGCTGAACCATTTCAAAATCTATTGACTATGTCAGTGAACATTCAACCATTATCAGACCGGGTAGTTGTAGAACCCGCAGCAGCAGAACAAAAAACTGCAGGTGGCATCATCATTCCAGACACTGCCAAGGAAAAACCCCAGAAAGGTACTGTTGTGGCGGTAGGCGGCGGTAAAAAAGACGAGCCGATGACCGTTAAAGTAGGTGATTCCGTGCTTTACGGAAAATACGCCGGCACCGAAATCACCATCGATGGCAAGGATTACCTCATCATGCGTGAATCCGACATTTTCGCTGTAATCTAAATCACCAGAAACCTAAAAAAAGAGAACCATTATGGCTAAATCCATTCATTTCAATATTCAGGCCCGCGAAGGTCTGAAAAAAGGCGTTGACGCTTTGGCGAACGCCGTTAAAGTAACCCTAGGTCCTAAAGGCCGTAACGTGGTTATTGACAAGAAGTTCGGTGCGCCCCAAATTACCAAGGACGGGGTTACCGTTGCAAAAGAAATCGAACTGAAAGATCCCGTAGAAAACATGGGCGCTCAGATGCTGAAAGAAGTGGCGAGCAAAACGGCTGATGTGGCCGGCGACGGAACCACTACTGCCACTGTGCTTGCCCAGGCTATTGTAACCGCAGGTCTTAAGAACGTAGCTGCAGGTGCCAATCCCATGGACCTGAAGCGCGGCATTGACAAGGCGGTGATTAAAGCCGTTGAGTCGTTGAAAAGCATGAGCCGCGAAGTGGGCGATGACCACCAAAAAATCGAACAAGTAGCAACCATCTCCGCCAACAACGACCATACCATCGGCAAATTGATTGCCCAGGCCATGGAAAAGGTGGGCAAAGACGGTGTGATTACCGTAGAAGAAGCCAAAGGCACCGATACCACTGTAGAAGTGGTGGAAGGCATGCAGTTTGACCGCGGTTACCTGAGCCCCTACTTCGTCACCAATCCCGAGAAGATGGAAGCTGAGCTGGAAAACGCCTACATCCTCATCTACGACAAGAAGGTGAGCAGCATGAAGGACCTGCTGCCCGTACTGGAAAAAGTGGTTCAGACCGGCAAGCCCCTGCTCATCATCGCTGAAGATGTAGAAGGTGAAGCCTTGGCTACCTTGGTGGTGAACCGCATCCGCGGCGCCCTCAAAATTGCCGCTGTGAAAGCCCCCGGCTTTGGCGACCGCCGCAAGGAAATGCTGCAGGATATCGCCATCCTCACCGGCGGTTCCGTAATTAGCGAAGAACAGGGACGTCGTCTGGAAGACGCCACCCTGCTGGACCTGGGTCGTGCCGAGAAAATCAGCATCGACAAGGACAATACCACCATCGTGAACGGTGCCGGCAGCAAAGATGAAATCAACGGCCGCATCAACCAGATCAAAGCCCAAATTGAAAGCACCAGCAGCGACTACGACCGCGAGAAGCTCCAGGAGCGTCTGGCCAAGCTGAGCGGCGGTGTTGCCGTGCTGTATATCGGTGCTGCCACCGAGGTGGAAATGAAAGAGAAGAAAGACCGCGTGGACGATGCCCTGCATGCCACCCGCGCTGCCGTAGAAGAAGGCATCGTGCCCGGCGGCGGCGTGAGCCTTATTCGCGCCATCGCAGCCCTGGAAGGCCTCACCGGCGATAACGAAGACGAAACTACCGGTATGCTGATTATCAAGCGTGCCCTGGAAGAACCCCTGCGCCAGATTGTGGCCAACGCCGGCGGCGAAGGAAGCATCATCGTGCAGAAGGTGAAAGAAGGTCAGAACGATTTCGGATACAATGCCCGCACTGAGGTTTTTGAAAACCTGATTGCTGCCGGTGTGATTGATCCTACCAAGGTGAGCCGTGTGGCCCTGGAAAATGCAGCCTCCATTGGCGGTATGATCCTCACCACCGACTGCGTACTGGCTGAAATCAAAGAAGAAGAAAAAGGCCACAGCCATGGTCCAGATATGGGCGGCATGGGTGGCATGATGTAAGGAGTTCCTTCGGGAATCTTTATCAGGAAAGGCTGTTTGCTATCGCGAACAGCCTTTCTTTTTTGCGCCGGCAGCAATAATAATCACGAAGCCGTAGCCCGGTCACTGAGTAGGCGAAGCGCAGTGGAGCCGTATCGAAGTGAAACCTTGCAGCATCTCGATACACCTCCGCTTCGCTGCGGTCACTGAGTAGGCGAAACGCAGTGGAGCCGTAGCCCGGTCACTGAGTAGGCGAAACGCAGTGGAGCCGTATCGAAGTGAAACCTTGCAGCATCCCGATACACCTCCGCTTCGCTGCGGTTACCGCGAGGCTATGCTCCCGGTCATAGACTCGATGACTGCAGCGAAGCGGAGGGGAGCTGTGAGGGCTGCGTCGCGCCGGATTTCTGAAGAAAGTCTGACCGGAAGGGCCTCATCGGGCCACCTCATTTCTTTGGTCGTTTAATCCTGACAAAGGGTGCGGATATTTCCGGCGATATCCCGCGGCTCAAACCACTTCACCGGCCGGAGCAACAGATTAGGTATCCAGCCGGGCCGGATGATTTTTTCTGCCAGGACAGCAGTCAGTGTGTCCACCTCTGCGATAAAAGCTGCCTGCTGTTCGGCGGTGTTGAGACCTGCGTATGTTTCTGCCACCTGCCAGGCCGCCTTTCGCGCCACATTAATGCTGAAATTGGCCACCTGCTCATCACCCGTTCCGGCCAGCCGGTCCAGCAGGCGCATGGGCAGGCTCAGTTGCGCGAGCTTTTCCTGCACCACGTCCACCAGTCCGGCAATCACATCATTTATGGTTTCAAAATCGCGTTTCAGGTCCTGAATGGCAGGTCCGGGCGCGATTTGCCCTGCTGCCACTCCTAAATCCAGATTGATGTGCGCATTGATGCCCAACAACAAATGCTGCAGCATGCACACCCTGTTGGCAGCAGCGGCCTCAAAGGCTTTGTTCCAGGCTTTTCCAGGATACAGGGCCTGATTGTGTTGTTCGCAGGCGTGCAGATAGCGATTTCCAAACACCACCATCAGCCGCTCCATGCGGGGGCCGTCATCAAAACGTCCGGCGGCTATTCCCTGCACCACTGCACGACTCATGCGGGCATAGAGCGCGGCAAAATATCCGCCGGCCAATTTGTTGGCAATGGCCGTCTCCACGGTCATGTCGAGGGCATGTACCAGTTCTGCAGGGCTGTGTATCATCTCGGAAATATCGAGAATACCCTTGAATAAGCGTATGTCCTCATTCAATTCATACTCAGCGCTTCACCTTCTGCGGCCGGGCCTGTTGCAGGGGTTTGGGTTCTTTGCGCTGCTTCAGGTTGCTTCGTCTTACTTCCGCCGAAGGCAAAACAGGCCAGCCGCCGGTAACGGCAAACTCCTCCCGCTTGGGCCTGGTACCCTCCAGCCAATTTAAGCCGGGAAGCACAGCCTTGCTTTCCGGAACTTGTGCCAATGGATATACATGGCCTTCCGGGGTTCCATAAAAGCGCACCTCGCTGATTCTGGACGAATCAAAATAAAAAGCCATATCGGCGCAGCGGATGATGTTGGCACTGCCCAGCGTACCGTCGTCGTTTTTGATGTAATAAACGCTTTCTCCCGAGCCCAGCACCCTGGTGTTCCGGATTTTATTATCCGCTCCGAACAAGTGCTCCATGTCGGTGCCGGAAATCTGGCTGAAGTGCAGGCTGTCTTCCTTCATGGCCACAAAGCTGTGACCGCGAAGCAATACCTTGCTGATGCGGCGGTTCTTCATGAGCAGGCGTATGGTATCGCCGTTGATTTGACTCTGCTCGTTCCACATGAGGGGGGTTCCATAGAGCGCAAACAAGCTGTCGCTCACGGCATAAACCAGGGAATCACAGGAGGCAGCGTAGGCCGTCTGCATCACCCGCGCCTTGTGGTAGGCCTTCAGGAGCCCGCCCTTCCGGCTGCTGTCCTGCAGGTACACGAAGGTATCGGCCTTCAGGTACATGGTATCGCCTTCCGCATCCAGACGACGGGCCACGGGGTTTCCGTAAACACCAGAGTAGCGCTGCACACGGTTGTAGCGGCCGCTGCTTCCGTAGATAATCAATCCCTGTGCGGTGTCGCGCAGCACCAGATTGCCCACGGCATGTCCGGTTCCTGCATCGCGGTCGTAACTCATGCTGTCGGCACGCAGTATGTTTTCCTTGGAAAAGATCATCACGTCGCGGTTGAACTGTGAACGCCCGCTGCGCGTATTGTACCAGCCGTAGTTGCAGAAGATGGTATTGTCTTCACTGCGGATTTCCGTAGGCCCGAAGAACCAGGCCGTGCGGGTGGCGGTATTGTATTGCAGGGTGTCGCCGTACATGCTGTATTCCGGATGCAGCAGCACCACGTTCCGCCGGAAATACAAAGTTTTGTTGGCAGGGTTATAAGAACCGGAGCCGCTCTTCAGGTCGATATCACCGTTCACAATGTGCCCGCCCTGGTTGTAGAAGCCGATGCGTGTGCTGGTATTGTAGCTGATCGAGGGTGTTTTCAGCACCATTTCGCCATCGGTAAGCACGACATCCTGTTCAATACGAGCCACCTTGGAATTGGCGTCGTAGCGAATCACGCTGCCGCTCACGGTAACGCCGTCCTTGCTCAATACACGCACATTGCCGGTGCCGTAAAGCTGATTGCTGTTCAGCTCATATTCGGCACGGTCGCAGTACACGGTATTGCCTTCCTGATCGAAATGCACGTTGCCTTCCAAGATCTGCAGGCGTTTGCCACCTCCCGATTCGAAGGTGAGCATATCGCCCTGCAGGTTAACAGGTTGGGCCTGCAGCGGCAAACAGCATCCCAAAAGGCCTGCAAGCGTGATTATCTTTGAGTGAAAAATGCGCAACACGTTTCAGGCGCAAATAACGTGCTAAACAGGTTCAGGCAACACATCGCAAGGCTGGGTATTCATGCCGACCGGCAAACGCCGCTGCTGCTGGCTGTGAGCGGAGGCCTGGATTCCACGGTCATGGCGCACCTGTTTCACCGCGCCGGCATTTCCTGTGCCATTGTCCATGTGCACTACGGGCTTCGCGGGGAAGAAAGCCTTGAGGATATGCATTTTGTACAAGCCCTGGCTCGTGAATTAAACTTTTCTTTTCATGGTTCTGATGCCGCAGCGTTTATGGGCAGCGTTCCCAAGGCGGAAATCCAGCAGACAGCCCGCGCATGGCGCTATCGTGTATTCGGGGAACTGTGCACGGAATATGGTTACAGGTACATGGCCACAGCCCATCACCGCGACGACCAGGAAGAACATTTCTGGATGTACCGGCAGCGCGGAAATATGCTCAGCGCGCTGAGCGGCATGCCCGAGCAAAGGCCACTGAACCGTGAACAGGGTGATATCATGCTCATCCGGCCCTTGTTGTTCCTGGATAGAGAAGCGTTGCGGGCTTATGCCCTGGCCGAAGGCATCCGCTGGCGGGAAGACCGCAGCAATGCCGAGCCGGGCTACCTGCGCAACCGCTTACGTCTTCAGCAGATTCCGGCACTGAAAACAAAAAATCCGGAGGCTTACACGCGCTTCACAGAGCATCTGGCAGAGCAAAGACCGGTTTTTACTGCCTTTAACACTGGGCTAAAAGGTCTTGATAAACGCTTCGTCATTTCCGGTAAGGACATGATTACGCGCCTGGACCGAGAGGCCATCCTGAATGAGCCGCTGGGTAAATTATGGCTGAAGCAATACCTGGCGGGGTTTGGATTTCATGCTGACCTGGCGGCCCGCATTATGGCTTCAGGTAACAAAAACGGGCTTTGCTTTCGCGGAAAAACAGACTGGGAACTCCACAGCCATGCCGCGGGCTGGTTTATGGTGAAACAAACACCGCAACCGTTATCGGCAGCATTCCCAAGTCCGATGGAAACGGCAGTATTATGGTGTGGAAAGACCATCAGCGTCAGGCTCATAACAGCAGCCGAGGCCCGATTCCTTCCCCGCAACAAGAACACCATGCATTTTGACGTCAAAAGCCTGGAATGGCCTTTGGTTGTGCGCAGTGTTCAGGCGGGCGACCGAATGTCGAAGCCATCGGGGGGCCATGTAAAAGTAAGTGACCTGTTCACAAACATGAAAATCCCTGCGTTTCAGCGGCCGCTGATGCCCTTGTTATACTCAGGAGGGGAATTGCTTGGCATTCCCGGATTGATGCGCTCAGGAGCCCATTTAATGACGGAACAGAGCGAACAGGTGCTGGTGGTGCAATATTTGGGATGATAGGTGTTTTGCTCTGGTGCGCGTAAATTCCTGTCATGGTGCGTTTATCGAACCATATTGAGGGGCAATCCTTCCCTTTTACGTTGCTCAGGTTAAACTAGCTCAGGATGACAGGGGGAAGACATCGTGGCTCAGAGTGACAATACCGGTTTAAAAAGAAAAAGGCCGGAATGACCGGCCTTTTTCTTGTGTAGCAGTGAGGATGGGATTATTGATCCCACCAAACGGGCTCCATCAAATTCTGAACAACGGTTGCCTTGGAGTTGTACAAACGCTCGTCGATAGAGGTTGGCAAACGGCGGGCAATACCGCTCAGGTTTGAGTTCGGGTTTTTCACCAGGGCAGGGATGCCGGTACGGCGCCAGTCATGGTAGGGCTCCATCATGGTAAAACCAGCCACATATTTATGGGTCATAATTTTATCCTGAGCGATGCTGCCTGCGGTTTCGCTGGCCTGCGCGGCCACGTATGCGGGGTCAGCAGCGCCGGTTACCTGGGTCAGGTGTGCCTTGATGGCATCGTTGTGGGCCTTGGCAGCGCGGGCTTTATCGCCCGCCGCCAGTGCAGCTTCAGCTTCGATGAACATGCTTTCTACATAGGTAGCTAGCGGAGTAACGCTTGAAGGGCTGGCAAAGTAGTTGCCAATTTCAGAAACGTTTTTCAGGTTGCTGGAACCCAGTGCAGAGCCTTCATAGCGACCGCTGTCGTTTTTGGTGAAGTACGCAGAACGACGTGGGTCGTTGATGGTATTCAGCAAATCTGTGAAGGTTTTACTGGCTTTGATGTAGTTACGGCGTGACACTTTGCAGAAGGCATACCACTGATTGTACTCGTTAGAGTTGGTACCGAAGATGCAATTGGCATCCGCAGCTTCAGAGGTAACACCATAAGCGCGAGCGCTGTCAACAGCTTTCAGCGCATCTGTGTGCCAGGTGCTGTTGCGCTTGCTGGTACGCATGTGGTAGCGCGCCTTTAGCATGTAGGCCAAACCAATCCATTTTTCATTGTCGCCGCCGTAGATGAAGTCATCGGCGCCGGGTACAATTACATCATCACCTTTGCTGAGCAGGCTTACACCTTCAGTAAGGAGACTCTGGATGGTTTTCAGCACATCTTCCTGCTTATCATAGGCAGAAGACAGTTGCAGGTCTTCGCCCTTAAGAGCATCGCTGTAAGGCACATCGCCCCACAGGTCTGACGCAGTGCCAAGCATCATAGCCGTAAGCACGTTGGAGATACCCTGATAGGTAGGATTAGAAGCGCCGGCCTGGTTTTTCAGGATACGCAGGTTCTTGAGGCCACGGGTGTAGATTACGTCCCATTCGTTGGAGATATCTCCTTCGTCCACCACATATTCATCATTGGCTTCTGACTGGAACTGTACACCGGCATTTTGCTGTGCCCACATGGAAGTGATACGGCCCAGATTGCCGCCATAGGTGGCAAACACGGACAACTGCGATGCTGAAAGAATCAGCGGAGGAGTAGCAGCAGAGGGAGCATTCGGTGAAATGTCCTCTCCTTCTACATATTTCTTACATCCTGCTGAGAACAGCAGAACGCCCATTGCGATAAAAAGGCTTGTCTTTTTCATAATTTTTGTTCTTGCTACAGGATTAGAAGTTGAATTTCACGTTGGCAATCCATGACTTCATACCGGGGTTGTTGAAGTAATCAAAACCGCCGATGTTGGAGCCTGCACCTGTGAGTGAAGTTTCGGGGTCAACACCGGTATAGTCGGTGAACAGCAGTACGTTTTTGCCGGTGATTCCCAGGTCAATGCTCTGGAGGAATTTGTTACCCACCTTCACATTGTAGCTGAGGCCGAGTTCGCGCAGACGCACCCAGCTTCCGTCCTGAATGGCGTTTTCTGAAGCATAAGCTCCGGCATCGCCCTTGAAGGTACGGAAGTAGTCGTATGCGCTGATTTTGCGGGCATTTGGCTGTCCGTCGCTGGCGCGTACACCTTCAATCAGATATTCGCGGTCGCGGGCTTCAGACTCTTTGGTACGGCCGAGCTGCATCATGCGGCCCCAGGTTCCGTTCCAGATTTCGCCACCTTCGCGTACATCCCAAAGGAAGGTCAGGTTAACACCTTTGTAGCTCAGGGTATTGCGCAGGCCACCATACCACTTGGGATAGGGGCTTCCGATACGTCCGCGCTTAGGGTCAACCAGAGGAAGACCGTTGGCTCCGATCAGCAGCTGACCTGCTTCGTTGCGGCGCCACTTGGTTCCGTAGATTACGCCGTAAGGCTCACCTACGATGGCATAAGAGCCGTTAGAGGCAAATGCAGCTTCAGTGCTGATTTCGTCCACACCGGGAGCCAATTTCAGAACTTCGTTCCTGTTAGATGCCCAGTTCAGGTTAATATCCCAGGTGAATTTGTCAGATTTAATAGGAGTAGCGCCGATTACCAGCTCGATACCCTTGTTCTGCATCTCGCCGGCGTTCTGTACTACGCTGCTGTAACCTGTGGAAGGTGCCAGCGGCATGCCGAGGATGATGTTGGTTGATTTCTGATTGTACAGGGTTACGTCCAGGCTGGCACGACCTTTCAGGAAGCGGAGGTCAAATCCGATTTCCATACCGGTGTTGCGCTCTGGCTCCAGGGCGCTGTTACCCAGTCCGTTGCTCTGACCGAAACCGTTCATGCCCAGGTAAGGGAAATTCAGACCTGAAGTGAAACCATCGGTGAACGTGGGCTGAGTGAAGTAGGTACGGGTAGCATATGCAGGGGGGTTGATACCGGCCTGTGCATAAGCAATACGCATTTTACCGTAGCTCAGGATGTCGTTTGAACCGATGGCCTCGGTAAATACGAATGAAGCGTTGGCAGAGGGGTAGAAGAAGCTGCTCTTGGCGGTACCGAAGGTAGAAGCCCATTCGTTACGGCCGGTTACGTTCAGGTAAAGCATGCTCTTATACGACAGTTCTGCGTTCAGGTACAGGGCTGCGGTCTTAACACGACCGGTACCGGAGCTGGCATACAAATTAGAAGCATTGCTCATGTTGTAGAAATCAGGAATAGCCAGATCACGGCCACGCAGGTATTGATCTGAGCTGAAGCGGTTGTTCAGGTTGTTACCCAGAATCACGTTCAGGTTCAGGTCTTCATTCAGTTCGCGACGGGCGGTAATCAGCAGGTCGCTGTAGAATTCCTTGTAGCGCTGGATGTTCTCATTGATTTCTCCACCGGGAGCGTTATCGGGCTGGTTAGAACCAACGGCAAAGATTTGCTTGCGGCTATCGGTGTACTGGTCAATACCTACGCGGTATGTTACGTCCAGCCAGTCCAGAGGACGGTAGGTGATGTAGGTGTTTCCGAGAATACGGTTCACGTCGTCGGTGAATGGATTCTCATAACATGACCAGTAAGGGTTGTCATAGAAAGGAAGATAAGTATAGTTGCTTCCGTCAGGGTTTTTCCAGAAATCTTCACCCTGGCCACCGCGCAGGTTGAAGTCAACGGGGCTGCGAAGAATGGACAGCATCACACCGGAGAGGTTACTTCCGTTTTGTGCCCTGGTTCCACCGCTGTTGATGAAGTTGATGGAGCTTCCGAAGCTGATCTTGCTGGTCAGACGGGTATCGGTGTTTACACGTACGCTGGTACGCTTGAATTCCGTATTCGGAACGATACCAGTTTGGCGAAGGTTTCCAATAGAGGCACGAACGGTTGTGCGCTCACCACCTGCGTTGAATGACAGGTTATTGTTGTATGCTACACCGGTCTGGAAGAAATCCTTCATGTTGTCAATAGGATTGGCAACCTTGGGACCCCAGCTGGCAGGTGTGCCCGGGTTGGAAGTACCGGCATCTACGATGGTCCATCCGGGAGGAACTACGCCGGCATAAGCCCTGCGTACACCTGCAGAGTCGATAGAACGACCGCCACCAGTAGCACCCTGACCGTAGGTCATTTGGATTTCAGGCAGTTTGTTCACCTTGCTCCATTCTACTGAGCTGGAGAAGGTAGCACTGAAGTTCTTGCCTCCGCGTCCGGCTTTGCCGCGCTTGGTGGTAATGATGATGGCACCGTTGGCACCGCGCACACCGTACAATGCAGCAGCAGCAGGGCCTTTCAGCACGTTGATGCTTTCTACGTCGTCGGGGTTTATGTCCACACCGCGGTTTGACTGGTTTACCCCTTGTAGGTTCATGTTGAAGGGATAGTCACCGGCCGTGGTTTGTGACGTACTGTTGTCAATTGGCACACCGTCAACCACCATCAAAGGCTGGTTATTGCCATTGAAGGTAGCATTACCGCGAAGGATGATTTTCGCAGATGCACCGGGCGTTCCGCCGGAACCCTGTACGAAGGCACCGGCCACCTTAGAGCTGATGGCCTGTACTACGTTCTGTTCGCCGGAACCGGCAATCTCCTTACCGGAAACGTTCTGCGTGGCGTAACCCAAAGCACGTTGCTGACGGCTGATGCCCAGCGCAGTGATGGTGATTGTGCTCATCCCTACCGGATCTTCTTCCATGGTAACATCCAAACGGTCGGAGCCCGAAGGAATGTCAGAAGAAAGAGCCTTGTAGTTGTTCAACAAGAACACAATCTGCTTAGCGGATTGTGGTGCATTGATGGCATAACGTCCTTCGTTATCAGTAAAGGTTGAAATATTGGTACCTTTAACCGTTACCGAAACGTTTGCCAGAGAACCCTGATCCTTAGCGGATTTCACAGTTCCCACGATGAGTCGGGTCTGAGCCCAGGCGTTTAACGCGCTGAAAGCCCCGATCAACATCACCGCTTTGAGAAGTGGTTTGAAATTCTTCATAGGCGTGTTGTTTTTATAGGTATTGGGCGACAATCTTAAACCATTCATCCTGAAAAAACAACTTTCTAACGTCACCAACTTGTGGTCTGTCGAATTTAATGTACAGAATATTTCAAGATAAAATCGCGGCTAGTACCCATCAGTCGCGGTCTAGCGACTGATCCAAGAGGTAAATCATGGCCGCCAGGGTAGCTGCGCCCAGGTGTAACTCTCTGCGGTTTACAGACTCGAACACATCCGTTTCGGCGTGGTGGTAATCGAAGTAGCGTTGGGAGTCGGGAATCAGGCCCATCTGAAGCATACCTCTATTGATGCTTGAAGGGCCGTGCTTCAAAGGGGCCACATCTACTCCGGCGCCGCCTTTTTCAAACAGGTGTATTCCATAAGGCGCCAACAGAGGTGCCCAGGTTTTAATGCTGTCGATGCGCGCATCTTCAGCATCTATGGAAAAGCCTCTGGGTGTGAAGCCACCGCGGTCGCTCTCAATGGCCGCCACATGAAATTCGCCGGCAACAGCGGCATGATCTGCATAGGCAGCGGCGCCGCGTGCCCCGTTTTCTTCATTCATCCAAAACACACAACGCAAGGTATGGCGAGGGGTATAGCCCAGAGCTTTCAGCAAGCGCAATGCTTCGAAGGCGTGCATGCAGCCTGCGCCGTCATCATGGGCACCTTCACCCTGATCCCAACTGTCGAAATGCCCGCCAAAGGCAATGTAGCGTTGGGGAAATATAGCTCCCCGCTGCTCGGCAATGGCGTTATGCGACTGCCGATCTGGCAAAGTCTGGCAATCCAGGTGCATGGTGAGAACAAGGTCGCGGTCATTGGCCACGGCAGCCAGGGTATTGGCTACAGAGGTGGCCACGGCCATAGCCGGGATTTTCGGCAGGCTATCCACATAGTGCATTACACCTGTATGTGGGTGCAGGTCGCAGGAGTTGCTCATGCTGCGCACCAGCACGGCCAGGGCTCCGTAGCGGGCAGCCATAGAAGCACCATTCACCCGCTGATATACACAGCCGCCGTATGCAGAGAAGGTACTGATTTTTGTTTCATCAAAGGGTTCATTGAACAACACCAGGCAGCCTTTAAGTTTACCGGCTTTCCCCAGGGTTTGGAGTTCAGTTTGGCTGTTAACCACACACATACGACCGCTGATAATACCATTGGAACCCACACTACCGCCCAGCGCACAGGCAGGCAGGGTGTACCATGAAGCTTGTTTCCTGTACCGCTCTTCCAGCGCTTCACAAGCCCAGCCCGCAGTATCGTTGAACTGCCTGAGCCTTTTGTTGAGCAGGGGTGAAGATACCTTCAGCAGCTCTGTACCACCCCGTTGCCAGCGCGGCACCATGCATGGCTGGAGCATTACTGTGTCAAATCCATAGCTGCGCAACATATTACCGGCCCAAAACACAGCCCGCTCAGCCTGGTCAGAGCCGCTCAGGCGGCTGCCATAGCCCTTGCACAACTCCTCCAGTTTTTTGTAAGCGTGGCCATTCACCAGCGCCTCATCAAAAATGCGCCGGATGAACAGGCTGTCCGAAGCCTGCTGCGCGTTCAGGCCCGGAAAAATAAGGGCTCCGGTAATGAGCCAGGAAAACCATTGTATTTTCATGTTGTGCTGTTAAGGAATGAGTGCGTATTGACGGGTTTTAACGGCATCGGTGCGCTTGGCGTTAAGTGCATCGAACAGGTATTCTTCGATGGTAAAAGGTTCTGTTTGTACCCTTTTTTTTGTAAGGTATTGCTGAAGAGCCCGACGAGCAGGACCTCCCGGGCCATGCCATCCGCTTTGGTCGGCGGCAAGTGCCCGGCGCTCGGGCAATTCAAACAGGTAGAGGTTTCCAGTGGTTTTTCCCTTGGGAACTTCCACCGGCATGCACACGGCAACATCCATCATCCCCGAGGCGGCATCGTTCATGTAGTGAAACACGAATACCGAACCACTTACGCGCAATCCATTCTGCGCAATCCCTGCCATGATGCTGAGTACCGACTGCTTCAGGTATTCGCCGTCTTCCAATTGCGCTGATGTAACCACATTACGAATACCCACATACGTACGCGCCGGCAGGCTTACCTCGTAAATAGGAACACCTTGTTCCGTGGCCAGGGGCGCGGCTTCATGATTGGTTTCCAATGCTACGCCCTGTTCGCAAACCCTTTTCAGCGTTGCCAGCCCTTGTTCGTAATCCTTACCCAACATATGATCCATCCCGCCTAAAAACAAGGCAAATGAACGCTCCAGCAGTGATTGCTTGCCCTGCATACTCCAACTCACAAGTACCTGCCCATCTCCGCCTTCCATGGCAATGCTGGTATTCGACTTACTTTCCCAGGGTTCGGTAAATTCCAGTTCAGCTTCTACAGATTTCAGCGGATCAATACGCCAAGTGCGCATGCTGCCGGAGCCCATATCGCTGTTGCCTTTCCAGGAAATAAAGGAACCCACACTGCCGTCATTACCTCCGAATGCATACACCGCCTGGCTGTCCAGGGCTGCCCAGGGATTCCAGTTGTTAAACGCTTTCCAGCGTGATATTTGAGCCCATACCACCGCACGTGGCGCATGGATGACGATGCTTCTTTGCACTTTGTATTCAGGATTCCTGAACCAGGCAAGGGTGAGAACGGTGGCGATTAACGACAACATCACCAGCACGAAGTACTTCATGATTTTCATGGGCGTAGCGGTCAAAATTGCAGCAGTTTGAACGTTCTTGCAAACGTTTCTTTCCATTAAGTGTTAGGCTTTTAGTTCATGCGTCCCGGATTCATCTTTTCAAAACCCCTGAAAGGGAAGCATAAAAACCCATTCGACACCCTGTACCCCTTGTTCAGGGAGTTGTTGGTGCACACCAGCGGCGACGTTGCGGAAGCGCTGGACTGGCTTACGGAATTAGACAAACAATACGACCTTACAGAAGGTCAATACGGCATTGGTGACTTTATAGAAGATCTGAAGCAGCTGGGCTATCTGAAGGAGGGCGAAGACGGCACCTTATCAGCTTCCCCGAAAACGGAACAGGACATGAGGCGCGGGGCGCTGGAACAAGTATTCGGCACCTTAAAAAAGGGGAAAGATGGACAGCATAAAACTACATTGCCCGGTGCCGGTTCTGAATTAGGCAGCGGGTTCAGGGCCTTTCAGTTCGGCGACGCTCCTGACCATATCAACGCCACGGAAAGCATCCGCAATGCGCATATACGCACCGGCCATCGTGGCGGTCCACTGAGTGAGCAGGACTTGGTGGTTTCGGAACAGGAGCATTCCACCCAAACAAGTACGGTGCTGATGATTGATGTGAGCCACAGCATGATTCTGTATGGCGAAGACCGCATCACGCCTGCAAAAAAGGTGGCCATGGCACTGGCTGAACTCATCCGCATCCGATACCCCAAGGATACCCTTGATGTGCTGGCCTTCGGCGACGACGCCTGGCCCATTGAAGTGAAAGATTTGCCCTACCTCAGCGCAGGTCCATTTCACACCAATACCATTGCCGGCCTGGAACTTGCTATGAACTTGCTTCGCCGCAGGCGCAATCCCAACAAGCAAATCCTGATGATTACCGATGGCAAGCCCACCTGCATGAAAGAAGGCGGGAAGTACTACAAAAACAGTTTCGGGCTGGACAGAAAAATCGTGAACCGCACGCTGGACATGGCCGCACAATGCCGTCGGCTCCACATTCCCATCACCACGTTTATGATTGCCCGCGATTCATGGCTGCAGGAATTTGTACAGCGCTTTACCGAGGTGAATGCAGGCAAGGCCTATTATACTCAGGCCGATGGTCTGGGATCCTTCATTATGGAAGATTTCGAGCGCAACCGCAAGAAACGGGTCTAGACGAAGCTGCGCAGGGCCGCTCCCAGTCGGTACACATCATCAAAGCTGTTGTACATAGGCACGGGTGCCAGCCTGATAACATCAGGTTCGCGCCAGTCGGCCACAATACCCTGTTCGCTCAGGTGCTGAAACAAGGCTCTTCCTCCCGAACCGCACAAAACGGAAATCTGCGCGCCGCGATGTGGCAATGGTGGGGTAATGATGTTAAAGGAAAGCCGTTCATTTTGCCGCGCAGACTCCAGCAGCGTATACTCCAGATAGGCTGTGAGCTGTTCGCTTTTTTGCCACAGCGCCTCCATACCTGCCTGATCAAATAATTCCAGGCTGGCCAGGTGGGCGGCCATGCTCAGCACCGGAGCATTGCTCAACTGCCATCCCGCAGCACCGGGTTCTGGGATATACCCTTTCTGCATCAGGAAACGCTCGTCTTCCTTATGTCCCCACCAGCCTGCAAAGCGAGGCGTATCAGGATTCAGTGCATGCCGCTCATGGATGAATACGCCGCTCACCCCTCCTGGGCCGCTGTTCAGGTACTTGTAGGAGCACCATGCTGCAAAATCAACCCCCCAGTCATGCAGCGACAAACGCAGGTTTCCAGCAGCATGTGCCAGGTCGAAACCTACCAGCGCTCCCTGTTCATGCGCTGCTTTAGTGATTGCCTTTAAGTCGAAGGCCTGACCGGTATAATACTGTACACCGCTAAAGAACACGAGTGACAGCGCGGGGCCATGTTCGCCGATGGCCTCGAGGATATCGTCGGGACGCAACGCATATTCACCTTCTCGGGGTTTGAGTTCAACAATGGCTTCATCGGGATTGAAGCCGTGAAAGCGCACCTGGCTCTCCACTGCGTACATATCGCTGGGAAAAGCTGCTGCTTCCATGAGTATCTTGAAACGACCTGCAGTGGGGCGGTAAAAACTCACCATCAGCAGGTGCAGATTCACGGTAAGGTTGTTCATCACCACCACTTCAAGGGGTTTCGCGCCGACCAGCCGTGCTGCCGGTTCGGTAAGAAACTTATGATAATGAAACCAGGGGCGAGTACCGTTAAAATGGCCTTCTACCCCATGTTGCGCCCACTGATCCAATTCCTCTTTCAGGTAATGCCCTGTTTGCACAGGCTGAAGACCCAAGGAGTTCCCGCAGAAATAAGCCACAGGCTCACCCTGATGCTTCGGGAAAAAAAATTGATTGCGGAACGCGGCCAGGGGGTCTTTCGCATCGGCCTCCAGGGCATAAGCCCGCGACAGGTTCATGTGCATGCACGGCAAAAATACTGGCATTCTCATACACAATGACTCAGCGGTTTTTTCCATTCTTCCTTTCAAGACTTTGTAAATGATTTTTTTTTGATAATTTTGCGGCCCCGATTGTCCGATGGTGTAACTGGCAACACGTCTGATTTTGGTTCAGAAGAGTCTAGGTTCGAGCCCTAGTCGGACAACCAATTAACCCTGCATTGATGATAATCATTGAAAGCTTTAACTTTCGGTGATGAAAGTAAATTCTCAGCGGTATGTCAAGTATTATAAACCCCGTTAAGCTGTTCTCTGGCAGCGCGTCGCTCGACCTTAGTCTGAGCATCTCCGAATACTACGGTAAAGAATTAGGCCAGATGGCCGTTAACCGATTCAGTGACGGTGAATTTCAACCCAGTTTCAATGAGAGCATCAGGGGATGCGACCTGTTCCTGATTCAAAGCACCTATCCTTCTGCAGATAATCTTCTTGAGTTGCTGATGATGATTGATGCGGCCAAACGCGCCAGTGCCAACTACATCACGGCGGTTATTCCATATTTCGGCTTTGCCCGCCAAGACCGTAAAGACAAGCCAAGGGTTTCCATCGGTTCCAAACTGGTGGCCGATTTACTCACGGCAGCAGGAACCAGCAGGATTATGACCATGGAGTTGCATGCGCCGCAAATTCAGGGCTTCTTCAACATACCCGTTGACCACTTGGAAAGCGCCATCATCTTTATTCCGTACATACGCAGCCTCAACTTGCCCAACCTCACCATAGCCGCGCCCGATGTAGGAGCATCAAACCGCATCAGGGAAGTTGCGAAGCAGCTGAATGTACCTATGGTTATATGCGACAAGGAACGACGCAGGCCGAATGAAGTAGCGAACATGACGGTGATTGGTGAAGTGAAAGACGCAGACATTGTGCTGGTTGACGACATCATCGATACCGGCGGAACCCTGTGCAAGGCTGCTGAGATGCTGATGGAAAAAGGTGCCAGAAGTGTTCGGGCTATGTGTGCGCATCCCGTGCTTTCCGGTAAGGCTTACGAGAACATCGAAAATTCTGCGCTTGCAGAACTGGTGGTTACGGACACCATACCGCTGAAAAAACACTGTTCAAAAATCAAGGTTCTCAGCGTGGCGCCGCTTTTTGCCCGTGCCATTCGCAATGTGCATGAATATGGCAGTATCAGTTCCCTCTTCCGAATACATCAGTCGGTACAGGGTACCCTCAATCTTAATAAGAATCAACAGGGTTAAGCCCTGAATCCCTTCTAAAACATAAAACGTTCAAAACATGAAAACCATTTTATTGAAAGCCGAAGAGCGCAAAACGCTCGGTACCAAAGAATCAAAGGCCCTTCGCAGCGAAGGAAAAGTTCCCTGCGTGATGTACGGCTTGAGCGAACCCCGTCATTTTGCTGTTTATGCAGCTGATTTTACCCATTTAGTATACACCCCAAGCGTGTATAAAGTTCAACTCGACATTGACGGCAAGCAATACAACGCCATCATGGCCGACCTGCAGTTCCATCCGGTATCTGAGGTTATTCTTCATGCAGACTTCTACGAAGTAGACCCCAGCAAGGCGGTGCTGATGAATATTCCCATCCAGATTGAAGGAAATGCTCCAGGTGTTCGTGCAGGTGGTAAGCTGGTGAAGAAGATTGCCAAGCTGCGCGTTCGCGGTTTAATAGGCAACCTCCCCGATTCTATTCCTGTAAATATTGATACCCTGGAAATTGGTCAGAGCGTGAAGGTAAAAGACCTCAGCGTGAATGGCTTTGAAATTCTTGACTCCAAGGAAAATGCCATTGTAAGCTGTAAAATTACCCGTGCTGCGCTGCAAGCCGAGCAGGCTGCTGCTGCCGAAGCAAAAGGAAAGAAATAAACAACTTAAGGTTGTGCTTCAGATGACCCCGGCTCCTCCTGCAGGATCCGGGGTTTTTTGTTGGATGCCACAAACTTGTATCGCAAGGCCATACCAAAACTATACTGAGCAGCAAAGGTGCTAAACCCGGATTTGTTGCTGCCGTCCATGCGTAGGGTGCCTTCGGCCTGAAGGATCCATTTATCGCCAAGGTTTTTTGCCAGTCCCAGGCGCACGTATGGCATCATCGCAAACTTCGGCCAGCTCCGTTCGGTTCCATCACGCACCACGCGATCCTGGAAATATTCCACCTGGGAAGCCCTCCAGATGTTGAAGAACCCTGCCTGAACAAAAGGATGCATGCCTTTATCACCGGCCAGGTTCAAACCCAGGCCAACAGGAAGCGTGTATTGCCGCACCAGGGTTTTTTCAAGTAAGCCACGCGATGTTTGTATATATGGCCGGTAATTTGCCTCTCCCTGATTAAATCCCGCCTGCAGGTGCAGCAAGTAGTTCAACTCTATGCGTGTTTGGATTCCGGCTGACCATCCAACCGTATTGCTGGTGGTATAATCATTACCCAAAGGCTTACCATAATAAATACGGTAATTATTGAAGTCTGCACTGCCGCCCGGTCCAATAGAAACCTGCGCTCCAACTGCAGTTAAGCGCAACAAGAAAACTGATAAGAATAGAAAGTTCGGTTTCATAGAATCGAAGCTACTTCTTTACTATTTAAGAGAAAAGCCCCGGCTTAGCGGGGCTTTATAAACGTCGGGTTCGATTTAAAGAGCGGACTCTAACCTATGGTTTACCTCGTCCCAGTTAATCACATTCCAAAAGGCGTTGATGTAATCGGGGCGGCGGTTTTGGTAGTGCAGGTAATAAGCGTGCTCCCACACATCCAGACCAAGGATGGGCGTGCCTTTCACTTCCGCGATGTCCATCAATGGGTTGTCCTGATTCGGGGTGCTGGTGATGACCAGTTTTCCGTCATGCACAATCAGCCAGGCCCAACCCGATCCGAAGCGGGTAGTAGCGGCCTGATTGAACTGCTCACGCATGGCTTCGAAACTTCCGAAAGCCGCGGAAATATGCTCGCCCAACTTTCCTGCGGGAACACCACCGCCGTTGGGCTTCATCACCTTCCAGAACATTGAGTGGTTCCAATGACCGCCGCCGTTGTTGCGCACCGCCATTGGATACTTGCTGATGTTGCGTATCAGCTCTTCCAGGGGTTTATTGGCATCGGCATGGTCTTTCAGGGCATTATTCAGGTTGTTCACATAAGCCTGGTGGTGCTTGCCGTGGTGGATTTCCATGGTTCTTGCATCAATATGCGGCTCCAGCGCGTTGAACGCATAATCCAGTGCGGGTAATTCGAATGACATGATGATTGGGTTTTGTATCTTCAAAAAAACAACATTTAATTCAATTTGGTTTGTGCATTTTACCGTTGCCTCCCATCAGCCGTGCATGCGGTAGCTTCGCAGGCGAAACCCCTGGTACCTCATGTCTGAAATCATGGAATACAGCGCAGCAGCACTGGCCCTTGCCGGAATTGGTTTGATGACCATGCGCAGGCGCCTGGGCTGGATATTGAATTTTGCCTCCTGTTTACTGTATGCCAGGGTGTTTTTTGAAAGTAAACTTTACGGCGATTCAGGCCTGCAGTTTTTTTTCGCAGCCATGCAGCTTTGGGGCTGGATGCATTGGAACCGACACCGCACCGATATCGGCCTGAGGCTGCGCTATTTGTCGTTCGACGAAGCCTGGAATACCTTGCTGATGGTATTAGCCGGAACGCTGCTTTTAGGCTCCTTGTTGCATCATTACACCGATACGGACGTTCCATGGATTGATGCCTTTTGCACCGCCGCCAGCATATTAGGCCAGGTTTTACAGGTGATGCGGTTTAGGGAAAACTGGTGGGTATGGATGCTCGTCAACCTGGTTTATATGCCCTTATACCTGCAAAAAGGCCTGACGGCTACTGCGTTGCTGTATGGCTTGTTCTTCGCCATGGCCTGCTGGGGGTTGCTGCAATGGAACAACATCCTGCGCCAGCAGCAAAAGACTCAAGATTTTACCTGAGCAGCAATCACCTCTTCATAGTAGGATACATAGTCCTGCAGAATTTTTTTCAGGTCAAACTCTTTGGCTTTGTGGAGGGCGTTTTTCCTGAACTCGTGCAAGAGGGTTTCATCAGAAAGCAAGGCAATGGCATGTCCTGCCATAGCGGCCACATCGCCAACATCACTCAGATAACCGGTTACCCCATGCACATTCACCTCCGGGATACCGCCGGCGTTGCTGCTCACCACAGGCACCTCGCAGGCCATGGCTTCCAAAGCAGCCAAACCAAAACTCTCGCTTTCCGATGGCAAAAGGAACAAATCGCAAACACTGAGGATTTCCTCTATCGCCTCCTGTTTCCCCAGGAAAGTTACCCGGTCGCAGGCATCCAACTCGCGGCATATTTTTTCGATGTTGCTCCGCTCCGGGCCGTCGCCAATCAGCAGCAATCTGGCTGGCATGGCCTTGCTTACCGCGGCAAATACACGCACCACATCTTCCACACGCTTCACCTTACGGAAATTGCTTGTATGCACAAGGATACGCTCACCATTGGGCGCGATGGCCTTTTTAAAATGCTCTTTCGGTTTTTTCGAGAAGCGGGTGAAGTCAATAAAGTTGGGAATTACCTTGATGTCGCGGGTGATGTGGAAATTGGCATAGGTATCTCTTTTCAAGCTTTCTGAAACGGCCGTTACGCCATCACTGTGGTTGATGCTCCAGCTTACTACCGGTTCGAAAGTGGCTTCACGCCCAACCAGAGTTATGTCGGTTCCATGCAGGGTGGTAATCACAGGAATGTTGATGCCCTGCTCCTTCAGGATGAATTTGGCCAAAAGCGCTGCACTGGCATGGGGAATGGCATAATGCACGTGCAACAGGTCCAGATGCGCCGTTTTCACAATATCCACCATTTTGCTGGCCAGGGCCGTTTCATATGGTGCATACTCAAACAGCGGATACTTCAGCACGCTCACCTCATGGTAGAAGATGTTTTCTGAGAAGAAATCCAGCCTGGCGGGCTGACTGTAGCTGATGAAGTGCACCGTATGCCCCTTGAAGGCCAGCGCCTTCCCCAATTCTGTGGCCACTACACCGCTGCCCCCGAAGGTGGGATACAAAACAATACCAACGTTCATGTGATAACAACAAAATTACGGGGCTAATGGTTGGAAACAGGCCTGCGAATTCCCCGTTCGTAAAGTTCCTTCAGATGCAACAATAATACTGCAAGCCACAACAGCAGTCCCGGCATGGGATAAACGCTCAAATCCGCACCATCGCTGTTATTCATTACCCCGCCTGTATAGGCATAAAGCCAGAACGGAAACAACAGCAAGAGCAGCACATTCTGAAACAACCAGAAAAGGCGACGACTCATCCCATAGAATAGCACACTCAATGCGGTGTACAGGATCAAGCCCAACTGCCATTTCCAGGCAATGCCGATGCCGAAGAACGAGGTGTCCTTACCGAGAATATACGCGCCCAAAATCCAGATATCCGGCACGTGGGAGCCGTAATATTTATAACCTTCGGGACCAATAGGCATATACACAAAAGGCGCAGGAAGGCACAACAATGCCAATACAAAGGTCCACTTGATTCTTAGCGGCATGGCGCTATAACGGCGGCACTACGGAAAAATTATTTCACGGGTACTTTTGCAGCATGGAAGCACCTGGCGGCGATGAATATTTTATGTCGAAAGCCCTGCAGCTTGCGCAGGAAGCCGCTGCTGCGGACGAAATCCCGATTGGGGCCGTAGTGGTTTATAAGGGGCGAATCATTGGAAAGGGATTCAACCAGACCGAGCAGTTGAACGACGTTACTGCCCATGCCGAAATGCTGGCCATCACGGCGGCAGCCTCCGCGCTGAACAATAAATTCCTGGAGGAATGTACGCTGTATGTTACCGTGGAACCCTGCCTGATGTGCGCCGGAGCGATCCGTTGGGCACGGCTGCAGAAGGTGGTTTACGGCTGCAAAGAACCTAAGACCGGCTACAGCAATGAGCTGAACACCGAAAAGCTGGGCCATACGGAGGTTTGCCCGGGACCTTTGGCCGATGAAGCCCGAATCCTGATGCAGGAATTCTTCCGCAGGCGCCGCGGGTAGTAACATAAACGGCACTTTGGATCATGGGCGTTATATCCCCGGGTACTTGGTGTTCCGGTGGGTATTTAACACTTCGTTTTCAACCCAAAATAAAACGCATGAAAAACTATTTACCTGCCATCGTTGCGCGAATTTTAGTCGCCCTAGCTTTCATTGTTCTGGGCGCATTCCACCTGATGGGTGCCGTCAAAATGGCCACCTCAGTACCAGGCTGGCTGCCCGGAGGTGTGCTGTGGATTTACATCACCGGCCTGGCTCAGATTGCCGGTGGCTTTGCCATCATCCTGGATAAAATGATGCCGCAGGCTTCCAATTTACTGGCCCTGCTTATGCTGGTTTATGTACTCATTATCCATTACCCTTTGATGGAAAACGAGCTTACACAGCAAATTGGGCTTATCAGTGTGTTGAAAGACCCTGGACTGGCAGGCGGCGCCTTGTTGGCCGGTCATCTTTCTAGCAATAAGGAATCCTGAAAAACTGTTCGAAAAAAGCCGCCTGAGGGCGGCTTTTTTTATGCGCCCCCGGTTCAAGAACGTGAAGTTATCTTTGCCGTTCTATGTACGAATTTCACGGTGACAAGCGCCGCTACTTCGACATGACCCTGTCGGTTACCCGTAAACACATCATCCCGTTTATACAGGAGCGATGGACTTTTCCGGAAGGAATGGAGGTACTTGAGATCGGCTGCGGTGAGGCCGGTGTGCTGAAAGCATTCACCGACCTTGGTTATTCCTGCACCGGCATAGAGCTGGAGGATGCCAGATTAGATCATGCCCGCACTTTTATGGCTGAAGAATTGAAACGCGGAGCAGTTCAGTTTCTAAATAAAGATATCTACGATACCGACCCGGAGCACGACCTGGGTCGTCGTTTCGACCTGATTATCCTGAAGGATGTGATTGAACACATACCCGATCAGGCCAGGTTCATGCCCCAATTGCATCGCTTTCTCAAGCCGGGCGGGGTGGTGTTTTTTGCCTTCCCTCCCTGGCAAATGCCCTATGGCGGACACCAACAGGTATTGCCGGGCAAGCTAGCCTCCAAAATGCCCTGGTATCATCTATTGCCCGGGCCATTTTACCGGGGTTTACTAAAATTATTCGGTGTGCGGCCCTCGGGTATCAGCACCATGATGGAGATAAAATCTACCGGCATCAGTATAGAACGCTTCCTGCGCATCAGCCGAAACACAGGTTTTTCAGTTGCCCACCAAAGGCACTACCTTTTTAACCCCATCTATGAACATAAGTTTGGCATCAAGCCACGAAGACAATGGGCCATCATCTCAGCCCTACCAGTGTTGCGCAACTTTTGCACCATGGGCGTTTACTATTTGATGAAAGAACAAAGTACACAATAAGAGGCGCGTAGGCGCGTTTTTCTATGGTCATTTCGGAGAAATTCTCAAATCAGAACAATATATTCGCAGATTCAGGCATGAAAACAACATTCAGGATTACTGTGCTTTCGGCTGTCGTTCTGCTGCTTTGGCCCATTGAGGCCCATGCCCAGCGCAGAGTTGGCAAGCCGCTTCAGGTAGGGGTTTTGCTTGGCGCGTCCAATTACATGGGCGATTTGGCTAAAACGTCTGCGGTGATGAAAGAAACCAAGCCCGCCGGCGGTTTGATTTGCCGCTACGACCTGAACTATATGTTCACCTTGAGGGGCAGCGCCCTCTTTGGCACCATTTCTGGTACCGATGCCAACTACAAAGGCATTGATGCCGGCAGGGAAGCCAGAAACCTTAGCTTCAAATCCAACGTAGTGGAATTTGGCGGTCAATTGGAGTGGAACTTATTCGGCTATGAATCAGACCGCAACTCCATGGCCAACTCACCATACGTATTTGCGGGTTTCGCCGTTTATAAATTCAATCCCAAAGCCTACTTCGAGTACAACGCAGCCATTTTCAATACCATTGACCCCAATGGAACATTGGCGCAATACGACAAAAAATGGGTAGAACTTCAACCCCTCGGCACTGAAGGCCAAGAAACCACAAAATACAACGACAGGCAACGCTACAGCCTGACACAAATTTCCATCCCCATGGGTATTGGTTATAAAGCACAACTGGATGAGGATTGGGCTCTCGGTATTGAACTGGGCTTGCGCAAAACCTTCACAGATTATTTGGATGATGTGAGCACGGAATATGTTGACGACCAGATTGTGGGTGGTGCCTATGGTTATCTCTCTGTTGCCATGAAAGATAGAGCCCGCGAAGTGGGTAAGCCTTCTGCCATGAACAACCAAAAGAGGGGAAATGAGGATTTAAAAGACTGGTATATTTTTGGTGGCATTACGCTTACCCGCCCTATTACAGGCGGACACCGCGGGTGCTTTAATTTCTGAGGAAAGGTTACTGTTTGATAAGGACCATTTTGTTTGTGCTGGCTTTAGGCCAGGGTGTCTTTAATACGCTCTGTGCACAACGCTTTTTTAACGGAAAGCGGGAAATGGGCATATTCCTTGGCGGCTCCAATTACCATGGCGACCTAGCTCCTGAAATTGTTTGGCGCAATACCGGAGCAGCCTTTGGTCCCTTTTTCAGATATAATTTCAATCCTTACGTTTGTTACCGCGTTCAGGCAACTTATGCGAGCATCAGGGGTGCAGACTCCAACTACGCCCCACAGGCATCGCGCAATCTTGATTTTCACAGCGATGTCATTGAAGCTGCTCAAACCTTTGAGTTTAACTTCCACCGCTTTGGCGTGAACGTGCTTGATAAAAATTTCACTCCATACCTCAGCTTAGGCTTATCGGTATTCTATTTCAACCCGAAAACCGATTACGGAGTCGGAAAACAAGTGCTGAGAAACCACCATACCGAAGGTCAAAAACGCAGCTACAGCACCCTGCAGGTTGCTGTTCCCATAGGGTTGGGCATCAAATATAACCTGAGCAGGAACTGGGTTGTAGGGATGGAAGCTGTTTGGCGCAAGACCTTCACAGACTACCTGGATGATGTGAAAGGGAGCTATCCCGACTACAAGCAACAAAAGGATCAATACGGTGATTTATCTGCCGAACTGAGCCACCGCGAAACCGCTACGGGGCTCAAACCTTTCCGGGGAGGCACCCAACGCGGAGAACAAAGCCTGAAGGATTGGTACTTTTTCCTTGGTTTTACCCTCTCATATCGCTTTACTCCCGTAATTTGCAGGCTGAATAACGGCTGAGTCTTTGCTCAAAGAACAAATCATACCTGAACGCATGCCCAAACACGTAGCCATCATCATGGATGGCAACGGTCGTTGGGCGCTTCAGAAAGGCCATCTGCGCTCGTTGGGTCATGCCCAGGGTGTTGATGCAGTGCGTGCCGTAACTGAGGCAGCCGCCGAGGTAGGCGTGGAATACCTCACCTTGTATGCCTTTTCTACCGAGAATTGGCGCAGGCCTCAGGAAGAAATTAACGCGCTGATGACGCTGCTGGTGCATACCATCAAAAGCGAAACCGATACCCTGATGAAAAATGGCATCCGTTTGGAGGCCATCGGCAATCTGGAACAATTACCCGAATCCTGTAACAATCAGTTGATGGAAACCGTCCATGCCACCAGAAACAACAACAGGATGACACTGATTCTTGCCCTTAGCTACAGTGGTCGTTGGGACATCATGGAAGCAACCCGAAAAATTGCCCGCGAGGTGAAATTAGGAACCCTGAACCCCGAAGATATCAACGAGGAAGTGTTGAACAATGCGTTGAACACAGCCCGTTATCCCAACCCCGAACTGTTGATACGCACCAGCGGTGAACAGCGCATCAGCAACTTTCTGCTATGGGAAATAGCCTATGCAGAAATGCATTTCACCCCGGTGCTGTGGCCGGATTTCACCAAAGACGATTTTTACACCGCCCTGCTTGATTACCAAAACCGCGAAAGGCGCTTTGGACTCACCGGCGCTCATGTACCAAGCATTTCCTGAATCCCTTGACACGCCGGCTTAAACACGCTTCCCTCTGGGTTATCCTGCTTTCAGGAGTCCTATTTCGCAACCTTGCCGCGCAGGGTGATTCTTCACTGTACGAACCTTATAACTTCGTTGATCCGGAAGAATATGTCATCAAGGATATTCGTGTTTCCGGAGCCCGTTACATCCAGGAAGCGCTGGTAACTATTTATTCCGGGCTGTCCATTAACCAGAAAATTAAAATCCCCGGAGATGCCATCCCTGCTGCCATTGAAAACCTCTGGAAACAGCAGTTTTTCGCTGACATCCAGATAGGCATGAAGAAACTGCCCGGCAGGCAGGTGGTGCTTACCATCTATGTTTCTGAACGGAGTAAACTCAGTAAGTTCAGCATCAAAGGCCTGAAGAAGGGTGAAACGAAAAACCTCCGCGAAGAGATTTCGCTGAAAAGCAATATGATCATCACCCAGAACCTGCTGAATAAAACGCGCAAGGAGATTCTGGATTATTATGTCAAAAAAGGTTACTACAGCGCTGCTGTAGCCTTCAAGCGCGAGCCGGAAACCAATAAACCCAACTTTGAAATCATTCGTATTTCAGTAGAAAAGGGACCCAAGGTGAAGGTGTACGATATCCGTTTTGCCGGAAACGAAAAACTGGACGACGCTACCCTGCGCAGGGTTTTCAAAAAAACCAAAAGGCTTTACAAAAAATGGAACTTCCTGGCTGCCAGCAAGTTCATCGAGGATAAATACGAAGAAGAAAAAACCGGTATCGTTACCAAGTACAGCGAGCTGGGCTACAGGGATGCACAAGTTCTGTATGATTCCATCAATCAGATTGCCCCTGACCGCCTGGTAATCAATATTGGCATCAACGAAGGCAGTCAATACCGTTTCCGCAACATCTATTGGCGGGGTAATACCAAGTTCCGCAATGGTATGCTCGACACCCTGCTGGGCATTAAAAAGGGCGACGTGTATAATCAGGCGCTGCTGCAGGAACGCCTGTTTGCCAATGCGGGCGGATATGACATCCAAAGCCTGTACATGGACGATGGTTATCTATTCTTCAACATGCAACCTGTTGAAGTGGCAGTGAGCAATGATTCCATCGACATGGAGATCAGGATTTACGAAGGCGAGCAAGCGCGTGTAAACCGGGTAACCGTGAGCGGAAATACCAAAACCAGTGATCATGTTGTTTTGCGGGAAATACGCACCAAACCGGGTGATAAATTCAGCCGCAGCGATATCCAGCGAACCATGCGCGATTTGGCACAGCTTGGCTATTTCGATCCGGAACAAATGGGCGTGGACCCTGTTCCCAACCAGATGGACGGGACAGTGGACATTCGCTACAAGGTTTCCGAAAAACCAAGCGATCAAATTGAACTTTCCGGAGGCTGGGGCGCCAATGGCTTCACCGGAAGGCCGGCATTGCTGGGAACAGCCGGTGTGACCCTGAACAACTTCAGCATCCGTAAACTGGGTAAGCCTTCACTCTGGAATCCTATACCCAGTGGCGACGGTCAGCGACTGTCTCTTCGGGCACAAAGCAATGGAACTTTTTATCAGGGGTATAATTTCAGCTTTACAGAACCCTGGCTGGGTGGTAAAAAGCCCAATTCATTCTCCGTTAGCCTGTTCCATACCATTAACGCCTATGATTACGCCGTAAAATCAGACCCCAACCGCAAGGTGCTTTACAATACCGGAGCTTCTGTGTCATTCGGTAAAAGGCTGCGCTGGCCGGACGATTTCTTCTCCATGCAGTGGGTATTCTCTTTCCAACGCTACCGTTTCCAAAACCTGTCAGGCTCCGGATTTGGCTTCCCTGCTGACTTTAAAAACGGAACTTCATATGTGCCCAGCATTCAATTTGTGCTTACCCGCAACTCCGTAAGCGCGCCCATCTTCCCGGAAAGTGGAAGCCAGTTTACCTTCAGCCTGCAGGCTACACCACCTTATTCTGCCTTCAATGGCAAAGACTACCGCACCATGCTGCCGGCGGATAAATACCGCTGGATAGAATACCATAAGTGGAAATTCGACGCCAACTGGTACACCCTGCTGTTCAAGAACTGCGTGCTCAGCACACAGGCCCGATTTGGCTTCCTCGGATTCTACAACCGCGACTTGGGTATGACTTTCTTTGAGCGCTTCCGACTTGGCGGCAGCGGCCTGTTTGGATTTTCACTGGCGGGTACGGAAATTATCTCTCAACGAGGATACGACAACTTCACGGTGAGCGATGCAGCAAGCCGCAGCGAAAGCGGGGTTCCCATCTACAATAAACTCACCACGGAAATCCGCTACGCCATCACTAAAAACCCCACAGCCACCGTTTATGGCCATGTTTTTGCCGAGGCTGGTAATGCATATGTGAACTTCAACAGCTTTAATCCCTTCCAGGATTTGCGCCGTGCAGTAGGTGTAGGTGTAAGGCTATTCATGCCCATGTTCGGCCTGATTGGCCTGGATTATGCCTATGGATTCGACTGGCGCCTTGTATCTGGGAACAGCAAACCGGGTCAGTTCCACTTCTTCCTGGGTCAGCAATTCTGAGCTCATCAGAACGCTTCGCCGAAGGCCACATAGAATCCTCGTTGGCCGGAAATTCCCCATGCATAATCAAACCGCAGGTTCACCTTTGACTTGCGATCGGCCTGATACCTGAATCCGATACCTCCGTTGGGCTTCAACCTGAAGGCTTCTCCGGACGCGCGCATCCAGGCATTACCGATACCTGCAAACAAAGTAAAGCCCAGCCGCCGGCCAAAAGCATGCCTCCATTCGGTTTGCAGGCCGGCAATACGTTCCCCACGGTATCTTCCGGTAAAATATCCACGCGCGGCATCGCCACCATAGGCGGGCAAATCAAAAAAAGGTCCTCGTGCATGGCCTGTTTGCATATAAAAACGCAGGGCCAGCGTATGCCGGTCTTCGGTGAAGAACAGCCTTCCGTCAAACATTTGTGTTATGTAGCTGATGCGCTCTGCGCTGCGGTTTAAACCAAACTGCCAACGAAACAGCCCGCCATGCTGCGGGTTTAACAGGTTGTCGCGGCTGTCATAACTACCTATTGCAGACAAGCCCAACAAACGGTTCGGGCGCAGGCTTTGCCACACGGCAGAATCACCTTCCATATAACGAAGTTGCTGCAATGAGGCATATCGCAGGGACGGGCCAAGGAACAGGTTCTTATGCAACACGCTTTTCAGATATTCTGCGTGGAAATCGGTTTTCTTTGCCTGATAGCGTGCAAACAGTGCTCCGGGCGTAAAGGCCCCGGGCTTCCAGTAGTAATCCGGGTAACGCGCCGTAAGGATATTACCTGAGCTGAAGCCGCGGTTGTTACCCAGGTAATAATCCCAGGAAGCGCTGAATACACGTTGTCGGTTCTGGGTGAACGTGGCTTCCAGCTTTGCCGCCGACAAACGGTGTCTTTGGCTGATCTGAAAAGGCAGCATCACCACTGCTCCTGCGTAAAAGCGGGTTTCTGGAGCATAACCCAGTGTGGGTACAGGGAGGATACGGATTCTGGTAAAACTGTCAGCAGCACCAATGTTACCGGCACGTGCCTGGAAAGCGAACAGTGGAAGACCGCAAAGACATAAGGTCAGCCAATGGGCAACCATACATGTGGATCCACTTTCCCTTCGAAAATTCGCCCCAGCATCATTTGGATCAGGGCCTCGCGTTCCACATCTGCTTCGCGCAGCATTTGTTCTATACCGCGTTCTCCGGCGTCTACCAGGTGTGCCAAATCTAAGGTCCATTGGTGCTCCCGCACAAAACGCAACTTTAATTCTGTTTCAGTACCATCCATCAACAGCGAGGCCCAAGCTGTGTCATGATTTATGCGCACCGCACCGATAGCTGTTCCTGATTGCCCCACATTTCCTATCATCCCATTGCTGATGGCATATTGAAGCAGGGAAGTGCCGGTCATAACCCTGATTTCAGCATGCGGCACCCGTGCTCTGAGGGTAAGCGCCAATACCAGCCGCATCAGACTTTGAGCAGCCAGTTGCTGTGAGTCGGCAAAGCGCGCCAGGTGTAAAACGGAATCGTAATAGCTGAATGAATTGCTGCTGAACAACTTGAGTGCCGCAGTTGCATCCTTTCTGTTCATGGCTTCCTGATATTGCAAAAAGCACGCCTTTACCTGTGCAGCGTCATCCTGCGCGTATAGCTTTTTTGGCCCCATACTAACGGCAAAAGCCAGCAAACACAAAAACATCAACTTTTTGTTCATCAGCATAAACATCATTTTACTTCAAACGCGCTTCCATCATTGGGCCTGTTGCTCATCCATTACGGCAGCAATACCGGGAAGCACTTTACCTTCGAAATATTCAAGCAATGCTCCGCCGCCGGTGCTCACATAGCTCACCCGGTCGGCAAGACCAAACTTATGTATGGCAGCAGCACTATCGCCACCACCAATCAACGTAAAGCTGCCTGCGTCAGTAGCCTCGGCAACCGCTTCGGCTACGGTTTTGGTACCTTGAGAAAAATTACTCATTTCGAACACGCCCATCGGACCGTTCCACAAAACAGTTTTGCTTTCCAGAATCACCTTGCGGTATGCTGCCGAGGCGTCGGCTCCGATATCCAGTCCCATCCATTCGTCAGGCACGTCGTTGCTGGGCGTATTTTGAATATGGGCGTCGTTGCTGAAAGCATCGGCGCATATGCTGTCCTGGGGAAGCAGGATGCGCACATTCTTTTCCGCTGCAAGGGCCAAAATTTCGCGACAGGTTTCCAAACGCTCGGTTTCACATAGGCTGTTTCCGATGTTTCCGCCCTGCGCCTTAAAGAAGGTATAAGCCATTCCACCACCGATAAGGATATTGTCGGCAATGTTGAGCAGGTTCTCTACTATCAGGATTTTATCGCTCACCTTCGCGCCTCCCACAATGGCCGTGAAAGGACGGGCGGGCTGTTCCAGCACCTTTTTGGCATTGGCTATTTCAGCTGCCATTACGTAGCCGAAGCATTTCTTTCCGGGGAAAAACCTTGCCATCACTGCGGTAGAAGCATGGGCACGGTGGGCAGTTCCGAAGGCATCATTGATATAAAAATCACCTAATGCGGCCAGCTTGGCAGAAAATTCCGGGTCGCCTTTTTCTTCTTCTTTGTAGAAGCGAAGATTCTCCAGCAACAGCACTTCGCCGGGCTTCAGGTTGGCAGCGAGTTTTTGGGCATCTTCACCAATACAATCGGCGGCAAAATGCACGGGTAAATCACCTAGAAGCGAAGAAAGGCGCTGTCTTACATGAGCGAGCGAGAACTTCTCTTCAGGACCGTTTTTAGGGCGCCCCAGGTGGCTCATTACTATCAGCGAGCCGCCATCAGACAGCACTTTTTTCAGGGTGGGGATGGCAGCAGCAATGCGGCTGTCGTCGGTGATGTTGAAGGATGCATCCAGCGGAACGTTGAAATCTACGCGGATGAGGGCCTTTCGGCCGGCAAAGCTGAAATGGTCAACAGTAATCACAGGGCAAAGGTACGGCGCAAGGCTTACCTCATGCCACGTTTCACATAGGAAAGGGTGAACTTCTGATTCTTGTATTCAAACACGCGATTGCCCAATGTTAGCAGTTGTCCGTCGCGGGCCTTTTGAGGATCAAACCACACGCCGCCGGGAAACATCAGTTTGCCACCGGTCCTTTTTACTATTTCGACCATTTGGGGATTGATGGTATTCTGGATGCCACACAGCAGCACATTGACGGGCCTGTTTACCTTGCTGATCAGGCGGATGTCCTTCACCGGCGCCTGATTATCGCCGAACATCAGGATGGTATCGGCCTCAGGGTATACCTCGATGGCTTTCAGGATGGCTTCCACATTATTTTCGGCTAGATCACCTCCGGTTCCCTTACCCATAGAACGGTAAAGCACGGATTTTAAAGTGTCGAACCCGGTATGCTGCACCAGGTATAAACCACCCGTTTTACCTGGAAGCTTCCATTCATCGGGCATGTTGTCGCCATCATTGAAAAACAGAAATCGCCCCTCCTGCATCAAATGCGGCTTGATTTGCAGCCAAAGCAACACCTGGATGGTATAAGGCGACATGCTTCCTGTAACATCCTGAACCAGAGCATATTTCTTTAGCGATCTGATTTGATTCAAAGTGTTCAATACCATGGTATCAGGCAACGATTTAGGATCAAAGGTTTTGGTATGCACCTCATAACCTCCGCTCCTTCCGCGTTCAATGCTGTCTTTTACCAACTTCACCTCCTGTTTGCGAAACCAGAGGCTCTTATGCTCGTAGCGGATTCCAAGATCGAGTTTAGCTTTGTTGCGTGGAAGATAGAATCCTGTGGATACTCGTCTTTTCTTGATTTTATAGTCTATGCGCAGGGGCACCTGATACTGAGTATCCTTCATCAGGCTAAGCACATACTCCATCTTGCTGATTTCCACTGCTGTTTCTGCGGAAGGCACAACGCGGGATGTCATCACCACGAAACCATGGAAACAACGCGCTGCATTTTCTCTGGTGATGGCATTGCGCTGTTCCAGAATTTCCCAGCGGATGCCGGGCTGCTTCAAGATGCCGGGCAAACGTTTCTCCAGCGCCTCAAAGCGGCGGCGGTTCAGTTCCGGCTGGTCAAAGCGCTCCAGTTCTTTAAAACGAGTGTACACCAGCTTAATGCCAATGATGCTGTCGGCACTCAGGTTGCGAAAATCAGCGCTGCGTACAAAGCTGGCACCTGCAAAATCCATGTGCAGCAGGTGGGTACCCGCGGGCAGTTTATCCGTTCCCAGTTCACCCACAATTTCAGGCCTGATGGCCATGAGTTGTTCCAACCTTGCGGTTTGGGCACTGATGGTAAAGCCAGCCTGAAGAAATAAAACACATATCAGGCGAATCCTCATCAGGTTTATAACGGCCGCAGGCAATAAATTATTGGTTCGGGCAACACCGGTGAACATCAGCGCAGGTGAAACAGGTTGTCCACCATAGGGATGCGCTGGACAAGAAAGCCTTCGGCGAAAGGCACTCCGGAAATGCGTCCCATCTCGCGGGCGCGGGCTTCCAGAAAGCCGATAAAGTCCTTTCCTGAAATAGGCGTTTCCGGTTCGTTGGCACCAGGAGTATAGAACTGTGATGTAAAGGCGCGGATGGCCCGCATTTTGTCCTCCCAAAACGGGGTGATATCCACCACAAAATCCGGCTTGGCATGGCGGTCCTGGATGTAGTGAAACACCTGCTCCGGGCGCCAAGGTTCCTGAACATCGTTCTCCATCCAGGTTTCTATGCGTCGCAAGCCGGCCAGAAAGCAGGAGCGCGCCACCAACTCAGCGGCCCTTCCATGATCAGGATGGCGGTCGGACAAAGCATTTGCCAGCACTATCCGTGGCCGGAATTTGCGAATTACCCTGATTATGGCCAACTGATGTTCTTGGTCATTGCTGAAGAAACCATCGGCAAAGCCCAGGTTTTCGCGGATGCTCAAACCGAGGATGCCCGCCGCCGTCGCGGCTTCCTGCGCGCGGGTTTCTGCCGTGCCTCGGGTGCCTAACTCACCGGCGGTTAAATCTATAATGCCGATGCTGTTGCCCAGCGATTTTTGTAACAGCAGGGTTCCGGCAGCACTCAGCTCTACGTCATCAGGATGCGCCCCAAAGGCAAGTAAATCGAGTTTTACCGAGGCTTCCATTGAAGGTTTTCTGTGTAAATGAGGGCTGAAAGCGTGGCACCTACCGCTTTTAAGGTTGCAGCATCTACCGAGGCCATATTATCTGCTTTGGTATGCCAGTAGGAGGCAAACCTGCTGGATGTATTAGGATCGTATTGGATGATGTCGACCATGGGAATACCCAATATGCCCATTACGTAGATATGATCGTCCAGAATGGGACCTCTGTCCAGGTTGATGAAGTGCTTCCCGTAGCCAAGCTTTCCTGCGGTATTCCAGATTCGGAACACCAGTTCCCTGGCACGTCCCAGGCTGTTTCCTTCCCAGGCAAACAAGGCATCTTTACCGCCAACCATGTCGAGCAGCACCCCATAAAGCGCTTTGTAACCGGGCACATGGGGGTTGTTGGCCCAATATTGTGAGCCTAAACAATAGGAATTTTTCACGCCACCTGAAGGGTCGCCCCAGTCTTCCGCATCAAAAAATACAATATCAACGCCAATATGTTCCAGGGGACTGTTCTTGATGATGGAAGCCAATTGCAACAGCACACCCACGCCGCTGCCACCATCATTGGCGCCGTCAAAAAGGGCTTTGGGTTCAGCGGGGTCCTGGTCGGCAAAAGGTCTGGTATCCCAATGAGCACAGAGCAGTATTCTGTTTTTTGCCGTTGGGTTGAAAGAGCCAATGATGTTCTTCATCACCAGCGGCGTGCCGTCAAAGGTGGTATCCAAACCTTGTTGAACCATTGCCGTATCACAAAATTTGCTCAAGGCCTGAAACAAGTAATCTGCACAGCGACTGTGTGCGCGGGTGCTGGGAATACGTGGACCAAAAGCAACCTGTTCGGCAACATAACTGTAGGCGCTGTCGCCAGAGAATGAGGGGTGTGCTGCAATCTGCAGTGTATCGCTTGTTGCAACTTCGCCGCCTTCCTGTTGCGGCCTTCCCGGGGAACAGGAAGATAAAAAGCATAGGCTGCCTATTAAAACCGGAAAAAAGCCGTTTATTTTGATGAACATGGCAAGTGCAAATTTAGCTAAAGCTTCAGCTCTGCCGTTTTTTACCTTCTTGCCGCTCCATACCGGCAGGCTGATATTCATTTTGTTCTTTTTCTGCTGCTGCAACCGTTCCCATCAGGAGCAATCCATACCACAACATCGGCATGCACCAAACAATGTACATCAACGCGGCGACACACTATATATTCTGCATCCCAGGCAGGTTCCGGACCCAGAGCGCCTGCGCATCAACGGGCTCATTCCGTTGCGCAGCAACCTGAACAAGCTGAAAGCAGAATTCGGAAGACCAGACAGCATGCGCAGCGGTGGACTTCTGTGCAGCAATGGCCGGCAACTAACTACCCGAATCTGTTATTACGGCCTCAGCCGTTTCCATCTTTTACCTCCGGGTGTGGCCACAGCCGATTCACTGTTGTTTGAATTTGCCGATTTCACAGGCATCCGCATCTACCTGAAAGAAGACGACTTTTTCTTCTACAAAGAAACCAAGTTGCAGGTCCTTCAGGATTATTTCGGAATACGGGATAGCCTGCCGGAAAATGGATACATCGCAGTGGATAACAGGCGTGGCGATATCCGTTGGTTGCTTCAGACTTCCCATGGCATGTTGGCATCCATGCAATTGCTTTTGAAGTGCAGTGGGCCTTCGCTGGCGAAAAAAGGGCATTAAATCAAAACCAGGGACAGGTTTTATTGTTTCATTAAAATATTATACTGCATGAGTTCCTTTCGCATACTGCTGTTGTTTCTGTTGTTCTTTTCCCTTACTGCCCTAAAATCCCAAAACATCACCATCAGTGGCTATGTGCGGGAAGCCAGCAGCGGAGAAGAAATCATCAATGCTCAGGTTATTGAAGATAATTCCAGAAAGGCTGTTACCACCAACGCCTATGGTTTTTTCAGCCTTACGGTTCCCGGTGGCCGAATAAACCTGCTGGTGAGTTCCGGAGGGTTTGATACCAGAGAGCTGGGTTTCACCTGCAACAAAGACACCACGATGGATGTTGAACTGATTAAAAGCAGCCTGCAGCTGGAAACGGTTACCATCAAAAGCCGGAGCAAGCAGGACAACGTGCGGAAGATTGACATGAGCACGAACCGGCTCAGCGGCCAGGCCATCAAAAAAATACCGGCTTTTCTTGGAGAAGTGGATGTAGTTCGCTCTATCCAGTTGTTGCCCGGCGTGAGTACCGTGGGAGAAGGTTCTAGCGGTTTTAACGTGCGCGGCGGCAGCACCGATCAGAACCTGATTCTGCTGGATGAGGCTCCGGTGTTCAACAGCAGCCACCTGTTCGGCTTCTTCAGCATTTTTAACCCCGATGTGGTAAAAGACGTTCAACTGATTAAAGGAGGCATCAGCGCCAACTACGGTGGCCGTCTTTCCTCGGTGGTGGATGTGCGCAGCAAGGACGGCAACAAGAAAGAGGTGCAGGGCAGCGGTGGCATTGGTACTATTTTCAGCCGTCTGAATGTGGAAGGACCGCTCATCAAAAACAAAGCTTCCTTCATCGTGGCCGCCCGCAGAAGCTACATAGACGTGCTGGCAAAACCCTTCCTGCTGAACAACAAAGACCTGAAAGACAGCCGCTTCAACTTCTACGACCTGAGTGGAAAAATGAACTTCACCCTCGGCAAGAAAGATCGGCTGTACATTGCTGGCTACAAAGGCAACGACGTGTTTGGTGCTGGCACCCAGGTGAAATTCATCTGGGGAAACACCACCCTGAGCACCCGCTGGAACCACGTGTACAGCGACAAGCTGTTCATGAACCTTACTTACTTTTACTCTAAATACGACTATAATCTGGGCTTTGGCAACCGCGACAACAGCTTCGACTGGTACAGCAATATCTTCAACTACAGCGTCAAGCCTGAATTTACTTGGTATGCCAATGCTAAAAATACGGTAACCTTCGGCGGTCAAAGTACGTACTACGTGTTCCGTCCCGGCCGCGCAACCTCTAAACAGGCACAAGGCACCTTCAACTTCAGCCTGCCCGACAGGTATGCCTGGGAAAATGCACTGTACCTGAGCAATGACCAGACCCTGGGCAAGCGCTGGATGTTGCGCTACGGCATCCGCTGGAGCAGTTTTGACTATATGGGTAAAGGAAAGGCCTACTACTACTCCGAGCCTTTGTTCACCGGCTACCGCAGAACCTTCGACAGCGCCACAGATTTCGCCCGGAATAAAAGCATGGCTTTCTACCAAAACTGGGAACCACGCTTGGCCGTGAAATACCAAATAAACAGCCAATCGTCACTGAAACTCAGCTATAACCGCATGGCCCAGTACCTGCACCTGTTGAGCAATACCGCTGCTTCATCGCCACTGGATGTATGGACACCCAGCACGAACAACATCAAACCCCAGCTGGCCGACCAAATTGCCCTGGGGTATTTCCGCAACTTTGGCAAGAACGACGCCATCGAGGCTTCCGCAGAAGTGTATTACAAAGACCTGTACAACCAGGTGGACTACATTGACGGCGCCGACCTGCTGCTGAATGAATACCTGGAAGGCGACCTGCTCTATGGAACCGGACGGGCCTATGGTGCTGAATTTTATGTGAAGAAGAACAGCGGAAAACTCAACGGCTGGATCAGCTATACCCTGTCCAAAAGCGAGCGCCGGGTACAAGGCATCAACAACAACGATTGGTTCCCTACCCGCTTTGACCGCCTGCACAACTTGTATGTGGTGGCCAGCTATGCTCTGAACAAAAAATGGGACCTTGGCGCCAGTTTTGTATTCAGCTCAGGCACACCCGCAACCTTCCCCACCAACCTATACCAGGTGCAAGGTCTGAATATCCCGCACAACACCTTCGGCGCGCGTAACAATGCCCGAAACCCCACATACAACCGCCTGGATTTCAGCGCGACCATGAAGGGAAAGCAAACTGAAAAGTGGCGCAGCGAATGGGTGTTCGGCGTATACAATGCCTATTCAAGAAAGAACCCCTATAGCGTGTATTTCCGTAGTGACCCCAACGACCCCAACCGCTTCCAGGGTGTTAAGTTCATTGTGGTTGGAGCTATGATTCCTGCCGTTTCCTATAATTTTAATTTCTGAACCCATGATGCGTAAAATAACCACCCTCGCTGTTTGTGCTAGCCTGTTGCTCACTGCCTGCGAACGCCCCTACGACATCAAGCTGGCCGATGGCATGCCGCAGTACACCATTGATGCGTTTGTCAACAATTCCGACTCCATACAAACCATCCGCATTACCAGAAGTATAACCTTCAACGCTGACCCCAATACCATACCCGGTGTAGAAGGTGCGCAGGTTGCCCTGATTGACTCCACCGACTTCAGGATTCATTTGTTCAACGACGGTGGAAAAGGTAATTATACCTTTACCCCCAGCCGCAGCAGCGGCGATACCTTCCGCGTAGGTCACCAGTATGTGCTGGCCGTAATTATTGGCAGCGATACTTTTATTTCCGGAAGCACCATGAACCCAACCGCAGCTGTGGATTCCCTGAGCCTGGTAAAAGAAGAAGATCGATTGGGTCTGAAAGCCGGGCAATATGTAGAACTGAATGCTGTTGATCTTCCCGGGAGGGGTAATTGTTATTGGATCAAAACTTTTGTGAACGGCACTTTGCGTAATAAAGTAACCGAACTGAACCTGGCCTACGACGGCGCCTTCAGCCCCAATGCAGGATCTGATGGTATTCCCTTCATTGTGCCCATCCGTTACGTTGCCTTAAACGATTTTCAGAAGCCTTACAAAAGTGGCGACCGCATCCGTGTGGAAATTCACTCCGTAACCCCGGAAACCCTGTACTTTTTTGCAGAAGTTCAACAGCAACTGCTAAATGCGGGCCTTTTTGCCACCATCCCAGCCAATGTAAAGAGCAATGTGTTCAACCTGAATACCAAATCACCGGTGAAGGCCAACGGCTTTTTCTGTATGAGCGCCGTAAGCAGCGAAAGCATTGTGATTCCCTGAAAATAATTTTCTATTCCTTCCAGGGAAGATGCAGTGCCTCGTAGGTGCATGCTTCCTGCACTTCAGGCACATCGCGGTTCATGCGCGCCATGGATGCCAACTTTGATACGGGGAAGGCTTCCAGGTCATTCTCTGCGTATGGCTTAATACACGCAGCAGCTTGCTCTTCGCTGCCGTGCAGCCACAAATCTTCGTGCTGCTTATCCAGAATCAAGGGCATACGCAGCTTCCCATTGTGTATATAAGCCAACAGCTCATTGGCTGCGCAGGTAACAATGCTGAAGCTGTGCAGCAGCTCCCCGGTTTCCGGGTCCACCCATTCAGCCCATAATCCGCCGAATACCATTACGTCCTCTTC
>CANHRE010000011.1 GCA_947463095.1 Flavobacteriales bacterium
CGCGCACCTTCGCGCAGGCCATATAGGAACAACGGCTTACCTGCCCCCTCCTATTCCGCCCAGGGCGTCACCCAGCCGAACTTGCGGCTTTCGGGGCCGGAAGGCCGGATGCGGGTGCTGAGCTTCTCCAGCCTGGCGGGCAGGGCCATGAGGTAATCGCGGGCGCGTTCGCCGTTGTCGTTCAGTCCGTTCAGGTTGCCTACCTGCCAGTGGGCCAGCAGGGTTCTCAGGATGTGTACATAGTCGTCGGCAGTATAGACCCCCAGCTGCTGTGCGGCATCGGCAAAACCCTGGAACGACTGTCCTACCGCTTCGCCGGCCTGACGCAACAGGTTCGCAGGCATGCTGATTTTTCGCTTCATCATATCGGCAAACACCGTCAACAGGGCAGAAGCATCCACGTCCAAAATCTGCTTTATAAATTCGCGGTAGGCCAGGTGGTGGCGCATTTCATCGCCGGCAATGGTGCGGCAGATGCGGGCCAGCAGGTTGCTGCCCTTCTTCGCGGCCAGCTCCCCTACCCTTTTGTGGGAGATGTGTGTGGCCAGCTCCTGAAAGCTCGTATAGACAAAGTTGCGGTAAGGGTCGCGGTCGAGGCCCAGGTCGAAGCCGTCGGCCAGCAGGTATTGGGTGCTGATTTCCACCTCGCGCATGTTCACGCGGCCACTCAGGTAGAGGTATTTGTTCAGCACGTCGCCGTGGCGGTTTTCTTCGGCCGTCCACTGTCTGATCCATTCACTCCAGGTATTGCGGCCCTCCTGATCAATGCCGTGTACACCCATCAGCCAGCTTTCGTAGGTAGGCAGCGCTTCTTCGGTGATCATATCGCCAATCAGCACAATCCAGAAATCGTATTCCAGTTCGGACGACTCGCCACGCAGATCGCGGATTTGTTCCAGGAAATTATCTGCTTTAGGATCGGGCAAAAAATCAGCAGGCTGCCAGATTTTGTCTATAGGAATCAGGTATTTCTGGATGAAATCCTTGATATGCCCTTCCATAGACAACATCACTTCCAGCCGTTCCGGTGCTACGCTCATATTGCGGGTGCGAATGTCGGTAAAACTTCGGTAACGTATAGATTTATTGCAGGTTGCGGCAGGGGCTGTCCCCGAGCGTAGTCGAGGGGCGGTCCCTGAGCAGTTTACCAACCCCTGTCGTTCGCTACGCGCACAAGCTGGGTAGATCTTCCTGAAAACCAGATATCCACAAATGACTGTAGTCTATCTGCCAGCTTTACTTCTTTTTGACTTCGTATAAATCATGCATCATTTCAATTCGCCTTGCCATCATCTGACGCAAATCACGGGGCTCTAATACTTCCACATTTTCCCCATAACGCAGCACCAATGCCTCAAATTCCATATTAGGTTTGATGAAGATGCGGAACACCACGCCCGTTTTATCTTCAGAAATAACTTCCTGCGAATGATGAAGCGGCAGAGATTCAATGAATGGCCAGGTTTTCCGGCCGGCCTTCAGCACGACCTCTGTCAGCGGACTATCCTGAAAATGGGTTACCCCAATGATGTTATTGTAGAAACTATGCGGATCTGGTTTATAGGCCTTGTTGATGCCAGTTCCACAAGGTTCCAGGCTGATTACTCTGTCCAAAGCTAAATTCTCCAGGCGGTCGGTTGTTTCTACGTAAGCCACCAAATACCATCGCGTGCGGTACTTCTTCAGAAAATAGGGATGGACCTTTCTCAGTTTATCCTTTTCCTCTCGATCCTGGAAGGATTGGTAATTGATTTCTAGAATCAGGTCAAACTGAATGGCGTTCAGAATCGGGGTTACCCAATGCCCACCTTTGGCCTCCGGCTCATGATCAAAATACAGAGCGCCTTCCTTAGAAATACTCTGGTTCACACTACCTTCAATACGCATGAGCATCTCTTCTAAAAAGGCAAAATGCGGCAATTCCTTGAACTGGCTCAACACCTGAACCGATTGCTCAATATTCTTTATGTCCGCTTCACTCAACGACTTCATTATAGAGAAAGCTGGATCAGAATACCGGTATCGACTTGTGCCATACGCTACTTCGATTGGAGCGGCAAAGCCCGCTGGCGGATCGCGGCGCATTAACTGAATATCCGAATTGATTGACCTCGGTGAAATAGATGTAATGCCATGGAATTCAAACAGTTTTTCCGATACTTTTTTTACTAATTCATTGATAGTCAGACCAGAAGGATAGTTCCGAAATAACTCATCTAAAACGCGGTAACGAAAAGCAGCCAGCTTATTTTGTGACATAGTGTAAATTATGCAAATAGACTGCACAATTGTATAGTTCTTTTGTGAAAACTAAAAACAGCAATGTCTATTAAATATCCTTGTTATTCCTCTAAATTGCGATTCAATGAACAACCTATTGATAAGAACCAAGTGAAGTTGCGCGTATTGAAGGGCGCACCATAAAAATGCTTATTGCCTTGTTCAGTGAATACCGGCTTTCCGACCTCATAACGAATTTCATATGTCCTATCCGGGTTGAATAATACACCGATGTTACATCCTTGCATTTGTTGCCGTCCAGGTGAACTATGGTTGAAATTCGGAATACATACAGGACATACGCAGATTTATTTCTGTTTGTTGTTCCAAATTTTTCTGACGTAAAGCTCACTGAATCCGGTAACCTCGGATATTTCAGATGCTGTCTTATTTTGCTTCCTGAATTGCATCACTTTTTCCATCCTTAGCCTGTTTATCAATGCCCCCGGTTTTTCAGGTGCCAGCACTGTATAGACATAGGCATTACTGGTGTTAAACTTTTCAGTAATAGATTTCAGGCTTGCTTTAGCAAGGTTCTCGGCAATAAATCGTTCAATATCTTCCCGAGTAGTGACCGGGGCGGCAGAAAATCCGGTATCAGCTTCGATGTCTTTGAGTTTACGTCGAGAGCGAAAGAGCATTTTTGTAAGTAAACCTATGAAAATAAACGACGCAATGAGAAGACCAAACAGAAGCTTATATCCACCGGAATTATTGCCACTTACATTCGTTACCCTTTCAGACAATTCATCGAGATATCTGGCATCCAAAATGTATAATCCATTTATGCTGCCGGCAAAGAGACTGTCACCCTGAAGATAGAGACCATGTCGATTGAATTCAATTCCATTGATAAGTGGTGAAAGTTTGTTTGAAGCCGCATTGTACCGGAAAAGCCCTGCATTTGTGGCGATTGCGAATTCTGAGCCGCCTAAATGTTGCAGTGTGTGTGCCTGATTCAATGTTGCCAACTTTTTAGACGTACCATCCCTGTTTACCACATAGAATCCCTGACTGCAGAGTAGATAAATACTAAGCGAGTTAACAAAGCCGTCCATGATATTTTCACGCAGAGAGAACTGAATTTCGCTTCGATTGGATACAGGATTGTAAAAAAAAAGATGTTTGCCTGAAGAGAAATAAATATTTCCCCGGTTTTCTCCCAAAAGAACTACCTCCGTATCCTTGTCTTTTACTTTATAGACCGATTCGGCTGTTGTAAGTTTCTCATTCATACGGGCCAAATCTGTCTTTGCAGCGAGAAAAAATTGCTTGTACTGATTGGAATAGAGAATGTCACTTGTCCAGTTGAAATCAAAACCCTTGGGCAGTTGCAGTCTGCATGTAGGTAAACTATCACCATGATGCAGGTCAGCAATAAGCAGCGAACTGTAGCAAATGAAGACTTTGCCATTGATTTCACGAATGCGACCGTCAGTAAATCCCGGGAAACTATGCGTAGCATCTAACATGCGCCCGCGATAATAGATACCGGAATAAGTTCCGACAAAGTTACGTGATGCCGCTCTGACGCTATGGCTTCTGTAAGCCACGTCGAAGGGCAAAATCTCCTAAATATGTATTTTACCTCCTGCGGCCAAGTAAAAAAAGTCATCCGTACCCGCATGGTAAGTAACACTTTGTTCTTCCGGGAACGGAAGCAATTTGCTGTATTTTGTCTGCACGTGATACTTTATTCCCTGAGGGTTAACAGTTGGTAGTTCATTCTTGTCTAGAATCAGATATCCTGATCGGTTTTCGACCTTTGACATTGTCGTGCCATCGAAACAAAATATACCCTCGGAAGTACCTGCGTAAATCTTGCCGTCACCGCCTTTCAATACATTGTAGAAAAAGGGCTTGGAACTCATAGAGTGAAGCACCGTATCCCTGAGTTGACACCAACCCTTTTCATAACAGAGCAGTGCGAGTATGACCAGGATTGCTTTTGCTGGCATGGCTGTGACAATGTTTAGGTGCGCAAAGAAATATCGCCCTATGAGACTTTTCAAAATTGTCGCGCAAAATTGTCTCTATAGTTTTTAAAATAAATCCACGGGCAAAAAACTACAACAGAAAAAGCGGGCAATAAACTTGCATCGAATTGATGAAAAAGATGTTGACATTAGCACTAAGCAGACGCTTCAGGGTTATCAGGGCACTCATGCTGTTTTCTGTTGTATTCGGTTCGATTAAGCCCTGTGCTTCCCAGCTGTATATAGGTCCGGATGTCAATTCGCTGGTGATAAAATCTGGTGACAGTTTCAGTTATGACGGTCTCACACTCATACCCGCTACGAATTTCACACTTAACGATAATACAGTCACCCGCACGGATGCTAGGAGTATTAGTCCCACTCCAACAGGCAACTACGTTGCGCGGTATTTTAGCTTCAGCAAAACCACGGCGGTCTTTTCAGGAACAATTAGGTTTTCATATGCCGGAGCTACCTTGTCACCTTTGACCGCAGGGTTGCTTGAACTGAATATCAGAACGGACAGTACAACGTGGACTAATAAAAGCGGAACGGATAACGGCAGTAGTTATGTGGAAGCCACGGTGAGTGGCGCACATACGCTCAATACACTAACCCTGGCTTCTATCGGAGTGCCTTTGCCTGTTACATGGCTGTATTTTTCAGCTTCCCTGAGAAACAATGCTGTGGATCTGAACTGGGCAACCGCCGCTGAGTTTAATACACAGCACTTTCTGGTGCAACACAGCAGCTCCGGAGTAAAGTGGCAGACATTGGAACTGGTAGAGGCCGCCGGTAATTCTGCCACGCCGCGGTATTACTCCTGTGCCCATACCAATCCATCCTTCGGCAATAATTACTACCGGCTCATACAACAAGATTTAGACGGCAAACAAGATTATAGCGACATAGTGAGAGCATGGGTCGGAGAAAATGGCAGGTCAATTCGCGTTTATCCGAATCCGGTGTCGCATGGGGAGTTAACAGTGTGCCTTATTGAAGATGCTGTATGCCGGATATTCGATGCCACCGGCAGGAACGTGCTTTCGCTGCCATTTCGTGCGGGCATCCATAAATTAGATGTATCCGGCTTGCAACGTGGTTTATACCACCTGCACTGCAGCGCTGAAGTGTTCCCGATCATCATTCCATAAACTTTAAACATAAAATCATGAAAATACATATTCCATCAATCCTCTTTTTCTCCATTATGCTATCATGGTCCGGTATCGCCCGTGCCCAGGTAGGTATTGGCACTAGCACTCCCAGTGCATCTGCGCAACTGGAAGTTAGCAGCAGCAGCAAAGGATTTCTTCCACCCCGTGTCACCTTGACCGGACTCGGGGATGTAACAACCATTTCCAGTCCTGCTGTGGGCTTAATGGTATACAATACCGCTACAGCGGGAACTGCTCCGTCTAATGTTACTCCGGGTGTGTATTATTACAACGGTACTAAATGGCAGCGGGTCATCAATCAGCAGCCGGATGCCACGGTAGAGTTTAATACAGCAGATCCGAACACAGGCAGCCCTATATTTAATCCCAATACACCGGCAAGCAAGGAGTATATTTATGTGAGTTCGGTGAACAATTCACAATGGACTTATACCGGCTCAGCGTACGTTACCTTTACTCCTCCGGCCAGCACGGCCTGGATGCTGTCGGGAGGCACGAATGATGCAGGCAGTAATAAAACTGCTTCCATTTACCGCACCGGCAAAGTGGGCATTGGTACATCCAATCCTACCTATACATTGAGTGTAGGTACAGCAAATGGCTCCGTGCCGGGCTTAATCGAACTGAATCCTGCTGACGGGGCCAATGAAGGCGGTCAAATTGTCGTCAAGAAGTCAGTGAACTCAACAGCAAGTGCGAGCGACTGGACCATAGACCATTATGGAACCACTGCATCCAATGCCAGATTTAGAATTTTCAGTACCACTGAAACAAAAGGCATAGTTATAGGCGATACCGGCAATGTGGGTATTGGATTGACTTCGCCCGCTACAAAACTCGAAGTAAGTTCAGGTGCTGCAAATAAATCCGGAGTGCGATTTACCAACCTCACTTCCAGTACGCCTGTAACTTCAGGTGCTACTTTAGGTGTAGATGCAAGTGGCAATGTAGTTACTGTGACAGGTTCGTCATTTTCACCCTCATTTGGTTCGGTAGCACCCGCAAGCACCGTAACGGTTAATGCCGGGTCTAGTTCATTGTTGGCATCTATTTCATTTCCCACAACCGGAACCTTTCTGATTAACTATACCATGCGGGTGCAAAGTACTGGTGCCACCGCCAACCAATATGCAGTTGGTTATCTGTCCAACACCAGCACTCCAGGCTCTCCAATCGCCGGCACCGAAATTCTGGGAGCTTTTTCAGGATCTGCTTTTGTTACGGGAGGTAATTACTCCGGCTCCCATATTGTAACAGTCAATTCTTTGCCCCAATCACTCCATTTCATAGGTGTAGCCGCCAATGGTCAGATGGCTTTTCTTGACGACGGAAACGGAAGAACAAGAATTTCTTATGTGAAAGTAACTCCCTGATTTCAAAGGCAGCATAATGTAATTTCATTCTTGCGACCTTGATGCTGATTTGCCTGGCCGGTTTTTTGACAGAAATCCTTAAAGCTCTGGATGCCTGATCAGCGGCAGCATCTCTAGGGATTTCCTCAAGGGGTAAAAAGGCAGGGTAGTCATTAGTTCTGCGGCCATTTCTTCGTCAATAACCTTATATATGAGCACCGCACCGTTTCTCTTGGGTAGTAAAAACAATTGTTCCAGAACACCCTCCTGTTTCCATTGGGCCCCTCTCACTGGCCTTCATGCAATATGGCCAAGCGATCTTCTGGGCTGTAGGTTCTTCTATTTCCCATTTTTCTGTAAAGTTAATCGGACCTAATTTGTTTCTTAAAAGTCCTCCAGCTTTACAGGGGTCTAAGACAAGAAATGTTTTACGGGCGTCATACGCTTTAGTCTAAAGCCTTATTCTGAAGGAAGCATAAATCTGAGCTGGTTCCGGGAGTGTGTGGCGTCGTCATAGCTTTAATGTTTATTGGTTAATGGTTGAAAAAAGATGATGTCGCAAAATTGCCCTTGCTTTGTGCAGGCTATTTGCATTTTTGAAATTTATTTAATTTATTTCTCATTGATCATACCTCAATGATAGATTTTGGGCAAATAAACAACTTCATTATGCAGCTAATCTGCATTTTTATCGAATAGTAAAAAATCAGGATACAGGGGGAATAGCCGGAAATTGCAGAGGAGCAGATAAAGAGCGGGCAAATCAATCAAATACGATTGCAGGTATGGTTGCAAAATGCAGGAGCAGGGGGCTTTACCTTCCCCTACCTGTAGGGGAGAACCTAGAAGGGCCGCCATAGAAAACGTTCCCTCAAGTACATGAAAAAAAGCAGGGGCAGGAATGGTGCAGGTCTTCTGTTAGTAAAGGCCCTGCTACAGGCTCAGGATGATAGTCTTTTCGGGCTTAGGATGCCCCTCGACAAGCTTGGTCCCAGAGCAGTTTACCAACCCCTGTCGTTCACTGCGCGCACATACGCCTGCCCCGTAATCGAATGCAATGAGCGACAGGGGGGACAGATGTAAGCGCAGCGACAGGCGTAGTCGAGGGGCAATCCCATGTCATACTTCGTACCGGCCCCTCAACTCCGATCGGAGGCCTGTGAACTTTCATAAATGTCGTATCGCTGGGATTCGACTCCGCTCACCCACCGTGCCGTTCCGCCACCATATACTTCCTCAGCCATCGGAACCACAGGGCGCTGCCCAGCACGAAGAACAGCGCCATGGGCAGGGGCTCGGCCAAGGCGGTAAACAGGAATCGTTTCCAGGGCACGTCCATAGCGGCAACCATTGCGGCCATTTCGGCTTTGAGGTTCACCAATCGGTTGCCGCCTATGCCGTTCTTGATGGCTGAACTGATTTCCAGGTCGGCGTAATGTCTGTAAAAGTCGGGGAACAAGGTGCGGAAGTTGATTTCCCAGGCCAGCGCATAGCCAAAGGACACCATCAGTGCGATGGCCAAACCGCAGGCCAGGTAGCTGCCGAAGCTCAAGCCGCCATTGTATTCGCGGTGGTAGGCACGCACCCCCAGGGCGGCCATCATGAATGCGGGAAGCATGAGCAGGAAGCCCAGCAATACCGAGGTGCCGCCCATATCCAGCGGATCATTGCTCATGGTGTAGCGCATCACCAGGCCCACCAGAAGCATCAGGGCAATACCGTACAGACCAAACCGAAGAATGTGGCGAATCATGCCGCTAAGAACGGATACGGGTGGAATATGGGCAAGGGGCCAAACCGCGCGGGTGCTGGAAAAATTTCACTCTTGCGGGGTTCGCTTCTTGCCGCTTTCAAAGATCTTCAACATTTTTTTCTTCACCCTGTTGAATACCAATGCTGCTTCGTACTTTTGCACCCGCGTTTTTCAAGCATCAACGTAATGTCGAATAAAGGAAAGATCACCCAGATCATTGGTCCGGTTGTTGACGTTGCCTTCAACGAAGCCGGCTCTACCCTCCCAAACATCTATAACTCGCTCCAAGTGGTGCGCGACAACGGTATCAAACTGGTACTGGAAGTGCAGCAGCATCTTGGAGAGAACATCGTGCGCACCATTGCGATGGACAGCACCGATGGTCTTCAGCGCGGCATGGCCGTGCTGGATACCGGAGATGCCATCCGCATGCCCGTAGGCGAAAGCATCCGTGGCCGTTTGCTCAATGTTGTGGGAGAATCTATTGACGGTTTAAAAACCCTGGATGCTGCCAACGGCAGGGCCATCCACGCCAAGGCACCCACCTACGAGAACCTGGCTACAAGCACAGAGCCGCTGTATACCGGTATTAAGGTGATTGACTTGCTCGAGCCTTATGCCAAGGGCGGTAAAATCGGATTGTTCGGCGGTGCCGGTGTAGGCAAAACCGTATTGATCATGGAGCTCATCAACAACATTGCAAAAGCATACAGTGGTATGTCTGTATTTGCCGGTGTGGGTGAGCGCAGCCGAGAGGGGAATGACCTGCTCCGCGAGATGATTGAATCCGGAGTTATCAAATATGGTAAAGAGTTCCGTCACAGCATGGAAGAAGGTGGATGGGATCTTTCCAAAGTAGATATGGATGAATTGTCACAGAGCCAGGCTACCCTGGTGTTCGGACAGATGAACGAGCCTCCCGGAGCCCGTGCCCGTGTGGCGCTGAGCGGTCTTGCCGTAGCGGAATACTTCCGCGATGGTGAAGGCCAGGGTCAGGGTCGCGACATCCTGTTCTTCGTAGACAACATCTTCCGCTTTACCCAGGCAGGTTCTGAAGTATCTGCCCTGCTTGGCCGTATGCCTTCTGCTGTAGGTTATCAGCCTACGCTGGCTACGGAAATGGGTGTGATGCAGGAACGCATTACTTCTACCACCCGCGGATCAATCACTTCTGTACAGGCCGTTTATGTGCCTGCGGATGACTTAACTGATCCTGCGCCCGCTACCACCTTTGCGCACCTTGATGCCACCACAGTATTGAGCCGTAAGATTGCCGAATTGGGTATCTATCCCGCGGTAGATCCTCTAGATTCCACGTCCCGGATTCTTTCTCAGGACATCCTGGGTAAAGAACACTACGGTTGCGCTCAGCGTGTGAAGGAATTGCTCCAACGCTATAAAGAACTACAGGACATCATTGCCATCCTCGGTATGGATGAACTGAGCGAAGAAGATAAACTGGTGGTGCACCGCGCACGCCGCGTTCAGCGCTTCCTTAGCCAGCCCTTCCACGTGGCCGAACAGTTCACCGGCATCCCCGGCGTTCTGGTAGACATCAAGGAAACCATCAAGGGCTTCAACATGATTATGGATGGAGAAGTGGATGAATATCCTGAAGCTTCCTTCAACCTGGTAGGCACCATCGAAGATGCCATTGCCAAGGGTAAGAAACTGCTGGAAGACGCCAAGCGCTGATTGCCATGAAGGTAGAAATCCTCACTCCCGATAAATCACTGTTTCAGGGCGATGCCGATGTGCTCACCCTGCCAGGCATTGAGGGCAGCTTTCAGATTCTGGATCGCCACGCACCCATGATTGCCAACCTGCGCAAGGGCACTGTGGTGGTAAAGAATCAGCAGAAGACCGAAAACTTTGATGTTCATGGTGGCATCGTTGAAGTGCTGAACAACAAAGTCATCGTATTGGTATAAGCCATGCAATATTGAATTTCAGGCCGGAATCTGCAAAGGTTCCGGCTTTTTTTATGCTTCCGGTAGAATCCGGACCCGGCATCCGCGCGGCCTCGTTTATCTTTGTGCCCCTCATGAACGGAGTATTTCAGGTTCCCCAAGCCATCAACGAGCCCGTGCTGGATTACGCGCCGGGCAGTACCGAACGCAAGAAACTCAAAGCCGCCCTGGCAGAAGCACGCAGCAAGGTGTTGGACATACCCATGTACATTGGCGGACAGGAAGTGCGTACGGGCAATACCGTAAACATGTTCCCGCCCCACGACCTGGCGCATCAGATTGGCCAATACCACAAAGGAGGCCGGGAACACCTGGAACAGGCCATTGAAGCTGCCCTGGCGGCCCGCGATCAGTGGGAACGCACTCCCTGGGAACAGCGTGCGGCCATCTTCCTGAAAGCCGCTGACCTGCTGGCGGGCCCCTATCGCTACAAGATTAATGCGGCCACCATGCTGGCCCAGAGCAAGAATGCTTATCAGGCCGAAATTGACAGCGCCTGCGAGATGATAGACTTCCTGCGTTTCAACGTGCAGTACATGACGGAAATCTACAACGAACAGCCCAGCGCGAACAGCAAAACCATCTGGAACCGCTTGGAGTACCGCCCGCTGGAAGGATTCGTTTTTGCCCTGACACCGTTCAACTTCACGGCCATCAGCGGCAACCTGCCCACCAGCGCAGCCATGATGGGAAATGTGGTGGTATGGAAGCCGGCCAATACCCAGGTTTACAGCGCACAGATGCTCATGGAAGTGTTCCGGGAAGCAGGCCTGCCTGATGGGGTGATTAACCTGGTTTATGTGGATGGAAGCATCGCCGGCGATATCATTTTCAAGCACCCCGATTTTGCGGGCATACACTTCACCGGCAGCACCGGCGTATTCCGTCAGGTGTGGCAGGAAATAGGCCACAACATCAGCAAATACAAAAGCTATCCCCGCATTGTAGGGGAAACAGGCGGCAAGGACTTCATCCTGGCCCACCCCAGCGCAGATGCTGAGGTTTTGGTGGCTGCCATCATCCGGGGCGCCTTTGAATTTCAGGGACAGAAATGCTCAGCAGCCAGCCGGGTGTATATCCCACAAACCCTTTGGAATGCGGTGAAGCCCAGGCTGCTGGCCGAAATGGCTACCCTAACCATGGGACCTACGGAAGATTTCAGCAACTTCATCAACGCGGTGATTGACGAGAAGGCCTTCAATAAAATCACCGGCTATATCGAACAGGCCCGAAAAGATGGGCAGGAAATATTGTGCGGCGGCGGCTACGACAAGAGCAAAGGGTATTTCATCCAGCCCACCATTATTATGGCTAAAGATCCGATGTACACCACCATGTGCGAAGAGATTTTCGGCCCCGTGCTGAGTATTTATGTGTATGGCGACGATGAATTTGAAAGCACCATGCACCTGGTAGATAAAACCAGCGAATACGCACTTACCGGGGCGATCATTGCCCAGGATCGCTACGCCATTGTGAGGGCCACCGAAGCGCTCCGACATGCCGCTGGCAACTTTTACGTCAACGACAAGCCCACCGGAGCCGTAGTAGGACAGCAGCCTTTTGGCGGCGCACGCGGCAGCGGCACCAACGACAAGGCGGGCAGCAAACTGAACCTGCTGCGCTGGGTGAACCTGCGCACCATCAAGGAAAACTTCGTTCCCCCGAAAGATTACCGTTACCCCTTCCTGTCGGAAGAGTAAATCATCCGGGCGGAAAAAAGACTACTCCAAACGCTGAACGATGCGAACAACATGCTGTTGGAGGCGTTTTATAATGCTGCCATTGCGCGTAGGATCCGGCGCACCTTTAGTTATTTTTAAGTAAACAACGTTGTAATGCAATGCAGGTGGCGTAAAAACCCTTGCATAAACAATATACGTGTCTAACTTCGTAAAAGCATTAATGGTGCTTATGAATATACTTTTACTGGAAGACGATCCCATTTTATCGAAAGAAATCAGCCACTTCCTGTCTCAAAAAGGCATAACGGTAAGCACGGTTGAGGACGGGAGTCAATTTAGGGATGTCAATGAACGGAAGAGTCCGGATTTGTATCTGTTAGACATCAACGTACCCGGCATCAACGGTTTGGAAATCTGCCGCTTGGTTCGCGAGGAGAACAAGAAGACGCCAATTATTATGCTCACGGCCTACAGCGAGATTAATGAGAAGCGGCACGCCTTTGAATACGGCGCAGACGATTATATGGTGAAGCCCTTTCATTTTGACGAGTTGTTTCTGCGCATCCAGTCCATACAGCGGAGGATGGGCGAGCAGGAAGGACAGGGGGACGTTATCCGGATTGATGACCTGGAAATCATGGAAAGCGACAGCCAGGTGAAACGCGGCGGTAAGACCATTGACCTCACGCCAAAAGAATACAGATTGTTGCTGTTGCTGGCCAAAGCCAATGGAAGAACCCTTTCTAAACAGAGCATAGCAGCCGGCGTATGGGATGCACAACTGGATTCATCATTCAACACCGTTGAGGTCTATATCAACTTCCTAAGAAAGAAAATAGACAAGGATGCTGCCGTGAAGTTGATTCATACCCGCCATGGTTATGGCTATTACCTGAAGTCGGAATAATATGACCCTGAAGCGCAAGGTGACCATCGGAGTTGCGCTGGCATTTTCCTTTATTTATATTGTTGCTGCGGCCTCCATTTACCTGTTCTTTTCTTCATTCAAGAAGGAAGAATTTCTTTCCCGTATGGAAAACAAGGCCGAGAACACCCTTCGCCTGCTGATAGAACTTAAAAAGAAGGACATGCAGGTGGTTAATTTCTTTGATCAGAATATGATTAACCACCTTTATAACGAAAAAACCTTAGTATTAAATGGCGCTTTACAACCCATCTATTCTTCTCTGGGAGTTACGAATATTGCTGATTTCTCACAAGACCTGAAACAACTAGGCCCAAATAAAGAAATAGCACGCTCGGCTCGTGGCGAGGAAATTCTTGGCAAGTACTATATCATTGATGGAAAGGAATATTATGTACTCATAGCTGCGGAAGATAAATTCGGAAAAAGCAAGCTGCAGTTTTTGTTGTGGCTACTCCTCAGCAGTTTCATCATAAGCACGCTGCTTATCTGGGTTATTTCCTTTTACCTGATTAAGCGATTGCTCAAACCCTTAGACACCTTTGAGAAGCAAATTACGGCCATCACGGTGGGCAAGCTGAACGAGCCTATACAAGTAAGTGGAAACCAGGATGAAATTAACCTGCTGACCATGGCATTTAACAAGTTGCTGGTGCGGTTGAAGGATGCCTTTGAAGTTCAGAAGGACTTTTCTGCCAGCGCCAGCCACGAACTGCGTACACCCCTGACAAGGATGGCCTTTCAACTGGAAAACATGATGGAAAGTGGCCTCTATGATTCCGCACAAACGGAACAGTTGAACAGCCTCAAAACCGGCGTTTATCAGCTCAGTGACTTAACGAACAGCCTCCTGCTTTTATCCAATATCGAAGCCAAAGGTTCCACAGAAATAAGGAAACGCGAGCGGCTCGATGAGGTTATATTCAGGGCATACGATAAGGTGAAGGCCCACCAACCGGGATTTATCCTGAATTTCTCAGCCCGGGTGTACCCCAATGTGAATGAGGAATTGTTGGTGGAGGCTGTACCAGATATGCTGGAAATCGCATTCCAGAATCTGCTGAAAAATGCCTGCGTTTATTCAACAAACCGCAGCGCCACGCTGTTTATTGATCAAAACGACAAGGATCAGATCAAAGTGTTCATCAGCAACAATGGACCCACGCTGAACAAAGCCGATGTAAAAACCATGTTTCAGGCATTTTCCAGGGGCACCAATGCGCGCTATGTACTTGGTTCAGGCCTTGGATTGCGCATTGTGCGGCATATTATGAACATCCACGATGCATCCATCAACTACGCGGTGAATGAGCGGGGGGAAAACCAGTTTGAAATAGGTTTTAGCGCCGTCGGCTGAGCCGACCTGAATAGGGCATAAACGGGCCCCTAAATGCACAAAGCCGGCAAGATTGCCGGCTTTGCACTTAAAGGCTTTTACGATGAATCAGGCGCCGACCATTGCTGAATAAACGGCAGCATCCATCAGGTCGTTCAATTGAGCGGTATCACTCATCTCAACGCAGATCATCCATCCGGCTCCGTAAGGATCCTGGTTCACGCTTTCGGGGGATCCATCCAGGGCGGCATTCACCTCTACAATGGTTCCGGCCACGGGCATATACAAATCGCTTACCGTTTTTACGGCTTCAACAGTGCCAAAGATGGCGCCCTGATTTAGCAGTCCAGAGTGTGGCTGTATTTCAACAAATACGATGTCGCCCAACTCGCTTTGGGCAAAATCTGTAACGCCAATCCAGGCCTTATTGCCTTCAACACGAATCCATTCGTGTTCTTTAGTGTACTTTAGGTTTTCGGGAAAGTTCATATCGCTTTAGTTTTCAATGATACATCATTTGGCTTTTTTGTCCCAGATCATGGCCAGCAGCGTAGCTATTTTCTGTTTCATCTCGTAGCGCTTCACGATAAAATCCACAAAGCCATGTTCCTGAAGGAATTCGGAACTCTGGAAGCCTTTAGGCAAGTCTTTTCCAATGGTTTCACGGATTACCCTGGGACCGGCAAAGCCTATCAGGGCTTCGGGTTCAGCCACGTTAAAATCACCCAGCATGGCGTAGGAAGCTGTGACACCTCCTGTTGTTGGATCGGTAAGTATGGAAATGTAAGGCACCCCTTCTTTTGCCAGCAGGGCCAGTTTCGCACTGGTTTTAGCCATTTGCATCAGGGAAAAGGCAGCTTCCATCATGCGCGCACCTCCGGATTTGCTGATCACAATCACCGGCATCCGGTGTACACGTCCATAGTCGATGGCACGGGCAATCTTCTCGCCCACCACACTGCCCATGGAGCCGCCAATGAAGCCGAAATCCATACAGGCAATCACCACCGGCATTCCATTCATCTTACCGGTTCCGCTGCGCAAGGCATCTTTCAGGCCTGACTTGGACTGGCTTACACGAATACGGTCAACATAAGAACTGGTATCGGTAAACTCCAGGGGATCACCACTGCTGAGGTCGGCATCCAACTCCGTGAATTTGCCGTTGTCAAACAAGATGCTGAAATATTCCCTAGAACCAATTTTTACGTGGTACTCACATTGAGTGCATACGTAGCAATTGTTGATGATATCCTTGGCTGGTACGATGGCTTTGCAGCGGGGACATTTCTCCCACAGCCCGTCGGGCGTGGATTTTTTATCTTTTGTTTTGGTTACTATGTTCTCACGAACACGCTGGAACCAACTGGGCTTATCGCCGCTGTCCTCTTCTTCAAATTCCATAACCGATGCTTTAATTCAAAAAGTCTTCCTGATCAGGCTATGCTGATTTGTTGATCCAGGTACACGTCCTGGATGGCGTTCAGCAGGGCAACACCATCACCAACGGGCTTTTGGAACGCCTTGCGACCGCTGATAAGACCTGCGCCGCCTGCGCGCTTGTTGATAACGGCAGTAGCAACGGCTTCGGCCATATCGCTGGCACCCTTGCTCTCGCCGCCACTGTTAATCAGGCCAGCCCTGCCCATGTAGCAATTGGCTACCTGATAACGACACAGGTCAATAGGATGATCGGTGGTAAGCTCGCTGTACACTTTGGGATGTGTTTTGCCGAAGTTCAGCGCATTGTATCCGCCGTTGTTGGTGGAAAGTTTCTGTTTGATGATGTCGGCCTGGATGGTAACTCCGAGGTGGTTGGCCTGGCTGCTCAAGTCGGCACTGGTATGATAATCCACACCATCTTTCTTGAAATTGTTGTTGCGCAGGTAGCACCACAGGATGGTAGCCATGCCCAGTTCATGAGCCATTTCGAAGGCTTTGGAAACCTCCTGAATCTGCCTGGCGCTTTCGTCGCTACCGAAATAAATGGTGGCTCCTACGGCCGTTGCGCCCAGATTCCAGGCTTCGCGGATGGTGCCGAACATGATTTGGTCGAACTTGTTGGGATAGCTCAGGAATTCATTGTGGTTAATTTTTACAATGAACGGAATTTTATGGGCATACTTGCGGGAGTTGGCCGCCAATACGCCATAAGTAGACGCCACAGCATTACAGCCGCCTTCCACGGCCAGACGTATGATGTTTTCCGGGTCGAAATAAATAGGGTTGGGCGCAAAACTGGCGCCTGCACTGTGCTCTATTCCCTGATCCACGGGCAGAATGCTCATGTAACCGGTACCGGAAAGCCGACCGTTGTTGTAAATCGCTTGTAAACTCTTCAGCACCTGTGGGCTTCTGTTAGACTGGGCAAAAACGCGGTCAATAAAATCACCACCGGGCAGGTGCAAATGCTCTTTGGAGATGGTTTTACATTCATGTTTGAGCAGGTACTCAGCCTGATCACCAAGTAGGGAAACTAGGTTTGCTTGCGACATAGTTGATATTGTCGGCAAAAGTAGCAAATTTTGAGGTTTAGCCAAGGTTGTGAACACAGAGGTAATCCGAGCCGCGCAGGAACACGAGTTAATGCAGGCATTTTCCATACGTCGCAAGGTGTTTGTGGAAGAACAGAATGTTTCAGAAGAAGAGGAATATGACGAATTTGAAATCAGCTCCCGGCACTATCTGGTGCTGGTAGACGGTCATGCTGCAGGCACGGCACGCTGGAGGGAAACGCCTAATGGTTATAAGCTGGAACGCTTTGCCGTGCTTCCCGCCTATCGGAATATGGGCGTAGGCACGGCGCTGTTAAAAGCCCTGCTGCACGACGTGCCCAAAAACCGAACCGTGTACCTGCATGCCCAGGTTCCTGCCATGCAGCTTTATGAGCGCCAGGGATTTAAAGCTGTTGGCGAATTGTTTTACGAGTGCAACATACCGCACTTTAAAATGGTGCTGAACACTTGAACCTGTTCCTTAGGGTTCCCGGATTTGTCAGGCAACTGTTCCCTAACAGGGAATGGAAGGTCAATACGAAGGAAAAGGTATTGTACCTGAGTTTCGACGATGGCCCTCATCCTGAAATTACGCCCTGGACCATGGAACAGCTTACTAAATTTCAGGCCAAGGCCACATTTTTCTGTGTGGGCGATAACGTGCGGAAGCACCCTGAGGTATGCCGGGCCTTGCTGCAGCAGGGCCACCGCATTGGCAACCATACCATGAACCACCTGAAGGGGTGGAATACCGCTACCCAACTTTACCTGGATAATGTTGCCCAAGCGGCGCAATGGATTGACAGCAACCTGTTCCGCCCGCCTTATGGCCGTATGACCCGCGCACAGGAACAAAGCCTGAACAAACACTACCGCATCATCATGTGGACCCTGCTCAGCGCCGACTACCAGCAAAACCTCAACCGCTTGAAGGCCCTCGACTTCCTGAAACGACATACCCAACCTGGCAGCATCGTGGTATTCCACGACAGCGAAAAAGCCAAAGGAAATCTGGAGTTTCTGTTGCCACGCTATCTTGAATACGCCCACCGTGCGGGCTATACCTTTGCCACCCTGTGATATACCTCCTGCTCGCCATTCCTTTGTTATACCTGCTTGTTCAGTCGCTGCAACTGTATGCACTGATTCAATACTGCAGCATACAGCAGCCGGAACCGGAATCATGGCCTGAGGTGAGCCTCATGGTAGCGGCGCGCAATGAAGCCAACAACATCTTGTCCTGTCTGGAAGCCCTGAATAAACTGGATTACCCCAAAGAGCGACTGCATATTCTGATTGGCAATGACCAAAGCACCGACGAGACCTCAGCGCTGGTGACAGCATTCATTGCTGACAAGCCTCAGTTCCGTCTGATTCAGATTCAGGACAATGAGCTGCCCCTGAAGGCCAAAGCCAGGGTGATGGCCCAACTGGACCCACATGCACAAGGTGATTTCTATCTGATAACCGATGCCGATGTTCAGGTGCCACCCTCCTGGATAAAGGGGCTGTTGCGCCGTTTCACGCCTGAAACCGGTGTGGTGAGCGGCACTACCATGGTGCGCGGCCGGGGTGCCAATGCCAAAAACCAGGAAATTGACTGGGCCTATTTTATGGGATTGCTGAACATCATCTCTTACACCGGTGTTCCCGCTACCGCCGTGGGTAACAACATGGCCGTGCGGGCCGCTGCCTATTGGCAGACCGGTGGTTATGCCGCCATCCGCTTCAGCATCACCGAAGATTACAAATTGTATCAGGAAATCTGCCGGCATGGCTGGAAATGGGACAATGTGATGGCTCCGGACGTACTGGCATTCACCGCTGCCGTAGATGATCAGGTGCAGCTCCTTCACCAAAGAAAGCGCTGGCTTAGCGGCGGCACAGAATTACCTTGGTACTGGTGGCTGCTGTTCGGGGTGTTCGGCCTCTTTTATCTGGTTACGCCTGCTCTGTTGTTCCTGAATGCGCTCAGCGCATTGGGTTTATGGCTTGCCAAGTGGTTGCTGCAAAGCTTCCAGATCCTCAGGATCTATAACTTGTTGGCCCTGCCCGCCCCTTCCCTGTTTCAGCTGCTCCGTTACGAACTGTACCTGACCCTGCTTACACCGGCCACCGCCATCTTTTTCTTGCTGCCGCTGCCCACCAACTGGAAAGGGCGACTGTATCGCGGCGCGAAAGGTTGAAAACCTCAGGCTTTGAATTTCATACGCAGGGCCTCCCGGTACTTAAGAAATACCTCATATGCCTGCCAGGTGCACAGCTCCCAGCCGCGACTTCCACTGGTAAAACCCAGCTGAAAAACCCAGGTACGCAGAAAGCGGAACAGAGGGCCCACAACCATCTTCACCAACAGTAAAAAGCTATTTTTTTGCTGCAGGCGGTGTGCGCTGATGCCTGCAAACTTGCGCGACTGCTTCATCAGTGCTGCTTTGTCTGCATAGGTATAGTGAAGGATATCACCGGCCAGATGGCCTGCTGGAGTTCCCTCGGGAATGCTGTAGCGATCGTGGGGGTTGTTGCCGGCCCAGCTTCCGATGCCGTTTTTCCACAAACGCAGTTTTTTGTCAGGATACCAGCCACAGGTTTTTACGGGAAGTCCGCGGTAGAAATTCAGGCGGTTGAAGGTAAAGGCCTCCTTCGGACTTCCATCTCTTTTCAGTTGCAGGATGGACTGCACGAGGCGTTCATCGGCTGCTTCATCGGCATCCAGAGAAAGCACCCAGGTGCAGGCAGCCATAGCCCTAACTCTGTTTTTTTGCTCTACGTGCCCTTCGAAGGGATGTATTTCCACCCGAGCACCCAACCCGGCTGCGATGTTGCGGGTTTGGTCAACGGAACCCGAATCGAGCACAATCAGCTCATCGGCAATGGAGGCTACCGATTCGAGGCAGCGCCGGATATTGGCTTCCTCATTGTATGTAATCACCACCACGCTCAGGGTTTGGCTCATAAGCATCAGTATTGGCCGGTGCGCAGCAGCACCAGGGTGCAGGCTTCCAGGGTTTCCATACCGGCAGCCCGGGCAGCGTCCATAAGTTCAGGATGCTCCGTGCCAGGGTTAAAGATGATGCGTTTGGCCCCGCTGCTCAGGATGGCCTCCATCCATTGCAACTGATGCGTAGCGTTCAAGTACAGCGTAATCGTGTCTATGGCTTCGGAAGGAAACTGTCGCTGGATGCTTTTACCGGCCACTTCACCGGTCTTGATGCCCACAGGAAACACCTCATGCCCATAATCCCGCAACATCATCGCGGCCTTCCAGGCGTAGCGCTCCTGATTGTTCGTTGCTCCCAGCACGAGGGTGGGCTTGTTCATGGTTTATTGGATGATGGTTTGCTCACGCGAAGGACCAACGGAGATGATGCGCAGCTTAATCCGGAAGAATTGCTCCAGAAACTGCACATAGGTTTGCAGGGTTGCCGGCAGCGTTTCCACATTGCGCGCGGTGGTAATGTCTTCCTGCCATCCTTCGAAAGTCTGATACACAGGTTTGATGTCCTTCTGTGCAATACCAAAGGGAATTTGGTCTGTGGTTCCGTCCACATCTTCATAACCAATCCCCGCCTTAATCTCGGACATACTGCTCAGCACGTCGCTCTTCATCATAATCAATTCATTCACACCGCTCAGCATGATGGCGTATTTCAGCGCCACCAGGTCTATCCACCCGCAGCGGCGGGGTCTTCCGGTTGTGGCACCATATTCATTTCCATGCTTGCGCAGCCATTCACCGGTATCGTCCAGCAGTTCGGTGGGGAAAGGACCTTCGCCTACGCGTGTGCAATAGGCTTTGAAGATGCCGCTTACCTTACCTATATAGCGCGGAGCGATACCCAGGCCAATGCAGGCACCCCCACTGATGGTATTGCTGCTGGTCACATAGGGATAAGTACCGAAATCCACATCGAGCATGCTGCCCTGCGCACCTTCAGCAAGGATTTTGCGCCCTGCCAGGATTTGTTCATGCAGCCAGTATTCGCTGTCCACCTGTGTAAAACGGCGCAGGCCATCCACGGCGGCAAAGAACTCCGCATTCATGGCATCCAGATCGAAGTCCGTGAGTCCCAGGTACTCAATATTCTGTTTGTGGAATGCTGCTACGGCGTGATAACGCTGTTCGAAACCGGGTAAGGTAACGTCGCCTATGCGCAGTCCAGTGCGTCCGGTTTTATCTTTATAGGCAGGTCCGATACCCCTCAGGGTGCTGCCAATTCTGGTAGCGCCTTTGGCGTTTTCCAGTGCCTGATCGAGGAGGCGATGGGTGGGCAGGATGAGGTGGGCTTTTTTGCTGATGAGCAGGCTGGCAGCAACATCTACACCTGCGGCTTCCACGCGGGATATTTCGGCGAGCAGCTTCACAGGGTCAATGACCACACCATTGCCGATAAGGTTTTGGATTCCGGGGTGGAAAATGCCGCTGGGAATGGTATTCAGCACATGCTTCTGTCCATGGAACTCCAAGCTGTGGCCAGCATTAGGACCGCCCTGAAAGCGGCACACCACATCGTATTGAGGCGTAAGAAAATCGGCTATTTTCCCTTTTCCTTCATCGCCCCATTGAAGGCCTAACAGTACATCTACCATCCTTTAGCTTTTGTTTGGTTCTTGGTTTACCATGATGCCGCAATGCCTGCAGTTACCTTCTTCATCGGCACGTGGCATGGCGTACAAATGCAGGGAATGATGATCTACGTCAAACTTGAGCAGGTCACCCATAGTGGTTGTGATTTGCTGAATGCGCGGATCGCAAAACTCCAGCACCTTATTACACTGCTGGCAAATTAAATGATCGTGCTGCCTGTATCCGAAGGCTTGTTCGTAGAAGCTGGTGTTTTGACCAAACTGATGCCGCTTAACCAATCCGGATTCTACCAGCAGGTCTAGGGTATTGTATACCGTAGCCCTGCTCACCTGGTATTTTCGGTTTTTCATTTGCAGGAACAAGGTATCCACATCAAAATGGGTTCGGTGGGAATAAATCTCGTCCAGGATGGCGTAGCGCTCCGGGGTTTTACGTTGCCCCGTCTGTTCCAGATAGGCGGTGAAGCGGTTGTGTACCTCTTCTTTTACCTGGATGATTCGCTGACGGGTGGCCTTATCCATAATTAAATTATGCCCTTCACAACTGCACTAAACAGGCAGAGGGGCAAGTTCTATTACAAACTCCAGTAGTCGAGGTTATGGAAACGGGCGCGGTACAAACCTTTCAGGTCCAGCAGAAAACCGCCCTGGTTGAGGCGTTGGTGGAACCAAGACTCTTCGAGGTTGCGGTAATCGGCATGGGGTACGGCAAGGATGATGCCGTCATAGTCCGTTCCGATGGCAGGCTTCAGGCCAAATCCATATTCATGCTGCAGTTCGTCAGAATCGGCATGGGGATCCACCACTTCTACGTTCACCTCATAACTGGCCAGCTCGCGCACAATATCCACAATTTTACTATTGCGGATGTCGCTTACATCTTCCTTAAAGGTAGCCCCCAGGATGAGTATGCGGCTGTTTTTCACGTTGCGCTCAGCCTTGATCAGTTTTTGAACGGCCACCTTGGCAATATGAGCGGCCATGGCATCATTGGTAAATCGCCCGGCGGCAATTACGCGCGGATGGAAGCCCAGGGTTTCCGCCTTGTGCAGCAGATAATAGGGGTCAACACCAATGCAATGTCCACCTACCAGGCCTGGGAAATATTTATGGAAATTCCACTTGGTGCCTGCTGCTTCAATCACATCATAGGTATTCACACCCATTTTGTCAAAAATCAGCGACAACTCATTCATGAGGCTGATGTTCACATCGCGCTGGGTGTTTTCCACAATTTTAGCGGCTTCGGCAACCTTGATGGTTGGGGCGCGGTGAATTCCTGCTTCGATGATGGCACCATAAAGTTTTGCCAGATTATCTAGACTCTCAGCATCGCAGCCGCTCACAATCTTCAGGATTTTAGTCAGAGGACGTTCTTTGTCACCGGGATTGATGCGCTCCGGTGAATAGCCCACCTTAAAATCCTGCACTGATTTCAGACCGGAAAACTGTTCGATGATGGGAACGCAATCTTCTTCGGTGCAACCCGGATAGGTGGTACTTTCATACACCACATAATCGCCTTTGCTGATGACCTTACCCACGGTTTCGCTGGATTTGATGAGCGGAACCAGATCGGGTTCATTGGCATCGTTGATGGGCGTTGGCACGGCTACGATGTACACACCGCAATCTCTGATTTCATCCAATTTGTTCGTAAAGGTGATGTTTTTGCCTTCGAAGTCCGAGGCGGGCAGTTCCCGGCTGGGGTCTTCTCCACGGCGCATCATTTCTACGCGCTTTTCGTTGATATCAAAACCCACGACCTTGAATTTTTTGGCAAATTCAAGCGCCAGAGGAAGACCTACGTAGCCCAGTCCGATGATGCAGATGCTCTTCTTTCCCGAGGCTACTTGTTCAAACATTTCCATAGAGGCAGATTTCAATGAGGGCGCAAAATTAGGTGTTTAAGCGTGAACAAAGAACAGTTGTAGCATGGAGTTAAGAATGCAGCTGGCTTCGCCTGTTCAATCCAGCCCGCAGCAGGAAAAACGACATGAGCACAAAAAACATCACCCCGGCTAAATCATACCAGGGGCCAAAGGTTTGCGACATTCGCTCCAGGTTGGACTCCATATACCTGCTGATGCCCGCATGTGTAGCCAGAAACGCAGCCAAAACACCAAATAAGGCTCCTCCGGCTACCAACCCTGTTGCCATGAGGTTGCCGCGACTCAACTCTTCATCCTCCTCTGCTTGTGCATGCTTCTTATTCTTACTGTTGCGCCATTCGGCTATACCCTTCACCACGCCACCGGCAAAAATGGGCAGGGTGGTACTCAGCGGCAGGTAGGCTCCCACGGCAAAACTCAGCGCTTTTATGCCACACAGTTCCATCACCAGGGCGAGGAAGGCTCCAATAATCACAAAGTTCCAGTCGAGGTTGAATGACAGAATACCTTTAATCAGGGTGGCCATTAAGGTGGCCTGCGGAGCGCTGTAGTAAGTTCCGATGGCATGTTTCATAGTGGGGTCTTTTTCCAGCATGGCCGCCGTAGGGGTATCCAGCAGTTGCACGGTAAGCCCTATAACGATGGACGATACCACAGCCCCGATAAACAAGGCCAGTTGCTGGTATTTAGGTGTGGCGCCCACGATATATCCAGTTTTTAAATCTTGGGAGGTGGCGCCGGCGTTGGCTGCGGCGATACAAATCATTCCTCCTACCACCAGCGCCATCGGCTCATAGGCGCTGCCCGTCCATCCGATGCCAATAAACACCAGACAGGTGCCCATGATGGTGGCAATGGTCATGCCGCTGATGGGGTTATTGGATGAGCCAATGATGCCCACGATGCGTGAGGAAACGGTAACGAAAAAGGCGCCAAAAAGCACCACCAGCACACCAAGCAGCAGCTTACCGCCTATAGAATCTCCGGGCACTATGGGCAGCAGGGCCATCAACAAAATCAGTGCTAGGCTTCCAAAGCCAACCACCTTAAGGCTGAGGTCTCGTTCGGTCCGTTTTTTTGCAGCTTCGTCAGCGCCTTTACCCACGGCACCAAGGCTTTCCCGGAAAGAACTGACAATGGTGGGGATGGTTTTGATCAGGGTGATGAAGCCTCCGGCGGCTACGGCACCGGCGCCGATTTGTCGTATATAGGCGCGGTAGATGGCCGCGGCGAAATCGCTGAAGGTATGGGCCGCCGGATCCCAGTTGCCCGGCCCGCCGGAATCAGCCAGCGAAGACAAGAGGCCCAGCTTCACCAGTTGCGCCGCGATAATGTCCGGAGGAATCAGGCTGGCCAGCAGGGGTATGAACACCAGCCAGGCCAATACGCCGCCTGCAACCAGCACTCCGGCAATTTTGGGACCGATGATGTATCCAACACCCAGGTATTCAGGGGTAATTTCGGCGCTCACCTGCGCTGCCGGGAAAAAACGGTTTTTAATGCTGGTGGCATAAACGGGAGCATCGGCAATCACATGAAACACCTTCTGGAGCAGTGCATAAACCGTGGCAATCCCCAAACCGTAATAGGCCATCCGTGCAAAGTCGCCACCCTTTTCTCCGGCAATAAGCACGCTGCCGCAGGCCGTGCCTTCCGGATAAGGCAGGGTTTCGTGTTCCTTCACAATCAGTGTTTTGCGCAGTGGAATCATCATCAGTGTGCCCAACAGGCCACCAAGGATGGCCAGGGTGAGAATGGTCCAATAGTTAAAGTAGGAAGGGCCATTGCTTTCCGCGCTCAGAAAGAGAAAACCCGGCAGGGTAAACACCACACCGGCAGCTATGGATTCGCCCGCGGAGCCAGCAGTCTGGATGATGTTGTTTTCCAGCACCGTAGTTTTGAACACCTTGCGGCCAAGAGAAATGGCAATCACGGCAATGGGGATAGAAGCACTCACGGTGAGGCCGGCTTTTAAAGCCAGATATACCGTAGCCATGCCAAACACGATACCAAAAAAAGCGCCGAGAAACACACTCTTCAGCGTGAACTCGGCGACTTTCTCTTCCGCAGGCACATAGGGCCTGAAATCCTGTCCACTCATGGGCAGGAAGTTAAAGGAATTATTTTACTCCATGCATCATGGAGAGCAACTTCTTATTCAATCCAATCAGGATGAATCCCATCAAAATGGTAAAGCCGGCGATGCCACCAAAGATGGTCATGGCACCCAGTTTCTTCACTATCCCTACGGTGAGGCCCGCAAGGTTATTGGCAATAAAGCTGCTCAGGAACCAAACACCCATCAGCAGAGAGGCCAGCTTCACGGGTGCAAGTTTGGTAACCATAGACAATCCAATCGGGCTGAGGCACAATTCGCCGCAGGTGTGGATGAGGTAGGTTCCCAACATCCAGTAGATGCTTGCCTTGATGCCTTCATCAGCCACTTCTCCACCGCGTTGCAATACCGCACCCACCATCAGCAGGAAGCCCAGGCCTAGCAGAATCATTCCAATACCCATTTTCACGGGCGTATTGGGCTCGCGGTTGCCACTGTTCAGGCGAGACCACAAGATGGTAAATAAAGGCGCCAGCATCACGATAAACAGCGGATTCACGCTTTGGAACCAGGAGGTGGGGATGAGGAAATCGCTCACTTCACGGTCAATGTATTTATCGGTGTAGAGGGAAAGAGCGCCACCGGCCTGTTCAAAGCCCGCCCAGAAAAAGGTTACAAAAGCCACCAGAATAACAATCACCCAGGTACGGTCTTTTTCTTGTGCAGTAAGACCTTTAACAGGAACATTCATCGTGTCAACGATATCGCCTGCTGCAAGGTTTTTGTTTCCAGGGCGATTACCCAGGTCTCCCAGGTATTTCTGTCCGAGGGTATTGAACAACAACTGACCCAGTGCCATGCCGATACCTGCTGCGAGGAATCCGTATTGGAAGGCATATGTAGTAACCTTCATGCTGCCGTCGGCCTGCGCCACTTTGGTGGCAAACAAGTCTTCTGCCAGAAAACCGCAAACCAGCGGTGCAAGGAAGGCACCCAGGTTGATGCCCATATAGAAGATGTTGAATGCGCGGTCTTTGCGGGGATCTTTATTATCATACATCTGACCAACCACAATAGAGATATTGGGTTTAAAGAAGCCGTTGCCCACAATCAACATGGCCAAACCGGCATAGAATGAACCCATTCCCGCGTTGGTAGCCAGCGAAAACTGACCGAGGGCCATCAGGATACCACCAATGGTGATGGAGCGGCGTTGACCGATATAATTATCTGCCAGCCAGCCGCCGATGATGGGCGTGAGGTAAACCAATCCGGTATAGACTCCATAAATCAGGCCGGCGGTGTCTTCATCAAATCCCAGACCGCCTTCGGCGTAGGTTTTGGTAAGATAAAGAATCAGCAGGCCGCGCATGCCGTAATAGCTGAACCGTTCCCACATCTCTGTGAAGAACAACAGCCTGAGGCCCGGAGGATGCTCTTTTTGTCCGAAAATCCAAACCATAATGGCCGCCAGAAAGGCAATCACCATGGAATAGAGGTAAATCTGAAATTGTTGCGATGGCACTCCGAAGCTCAGGCCCAGCACCTGATTAAACAGCAGTATGCCGGCCAGCAGCGCTACCACAAAGGAGAGTAGAATTTTGGTATTGTTGGTTTTCATAGAAATTGTTCGAGAATGGCGGCTAAAATAGGGAAATCCCTCAGGATATATTCTTTTCACGAAGTACGCTGTTCAGCCAGCGCAGCAGCACAAACATGATGGCGGCGGCCACCAGGGCGAGCACACAGTTCATCAGGAAGAAGTTGGATTTATCTTCAAAACCTTCCCACATACCGGACAACATGCCCGAAAGCTTATTGCCTACCGAGGTACTCAGGAAGAACCCTCCCATCATCAGGGCGGTAATGCGCGGCGGACTCAGCTTAGAAACCAGCGACAGGCCCATCGGCGAAAGGCACAGTTCACCAAGGGTTATCACTGCATACGAGGCAATCAGCCACCAGCTGCTCACTTTGTTGTGTTCGATATCGGTGCTGCGCACTGCTGCCACCATCACCAGGGCGCTGAGCGCAGTGATGACCAGCCCCAGCGTAATTTTGGCAGCCGTGCTGGGCTCTCTTTTTCTGCGGCGCAGCAGGCCCCAAAATCCTACCACGATTGGGGTGAGCAGCACCACCCAGAAGGGATTAACGCTTTGATATAATTCCGTAGAAATGAGCTTCAGGCTCTGCCCTTCCGCAGGAACCTGATTTGAAGGCAGATTCTGGAAATAAGCGCGGCTGGCCGTTTGGGCTTTAAATTCGCTGCTCAGCGCAAGGCGCTCATCGGAACGGCCTTGAACACGCAGGGTGGAATCCTGAATCTTCACCGCCTTTTTGTATTTCTTAAAGGAGGCTGCGTCCAGACGTGCGATTGAATCGTTGCGCACGGTCTGATTCAGCTTCATCACGTCCAGCGTATTGCCTACCGCAACAGAAGGAACACGGTCGGTATGCTGTTCGGCCCACACAGTCAGGGCGTCGCCATTTTGGTGAAACACCGCCCAGAACACCACCAGGCAGCCATAAACGGCAAGCAACGCACCGATGGGCCTTTTATCTTCCTGACGGGCCTTTGCATACAGGTAGATGAAGAACGTAACCACCGGGATACAACCGAAAATGAAGGCGTCATTGCTGTCGGTACCCAGCAGGTTGCCGGGAATCAGGTAGCCCAGAATGCCGAAAGCAAACATGGGTACCAGGGTAAACAGCAAGATGCGGGCTGTACTCATGTCGCCCTCTTCCATAGGTTTTATTACATCGGCTTCCCGGATATGCTTCGTGGAGGCGTAAAATACCAGCAGACCCAGCAGCATGCCGAAACCTGCCGCGGCAAAAGCCCAACCCCAACCGTAGTTGATGCGGAAATAGGCGGCAATAAAATTACTCACAAAGGCACCAATGTTGATGCCCATATAAAAGATATTGTATCCGCTGTCCTTGTTGGCGCGGTATTCATCCTTGTTGTACAGGTTGCCCAACAGGGTAGAAATATTGGGTTTGAAGAACCCGTTACCCAGGATGATCAGCAACAGCGATACATAAAAGGTTGTTTCCCCCTTCATGGAGAGGCCAAAATAGCCGGCAGCCATCAGCAGGCCTCCTATAAAAATGGAATTGCGGTAGCCCAGCAATCGGTCGGCCAGCAGGCCACCGAGGAAGGGGGTGAGGTAAACCAAGCCCAGATAGGTGCCGTAGATGTCTGATTTTTGTTCAGGAGAGAAGCCCATTCCCCCGTTTTGCTGGCTATCCAGCATGTACAGGGAAAAAATTCCCAACATGAGGTAATAGCCGAATCGCTCCCACATTTCGGTAAGGAACAGGTAGGGCAAGGCCTTGGGATGGCCGGAAGAGCCTTTGCTTTGGTGTTGATCCATCGTTCTGATTTATTGAAGATATAGGTTCAGGTGCTCAGGGTTGGAGGCGTCGAAAAACACATGCTCCTGAAGCGTGGTTGCCAGCGATATACCCACGTAATCGGCGCGCACCGGAAAACTGCGGTAACTGCGTTCGGCGAGGAACATTGTTTCCAGCGAGGAAGGCGCGGCGCTGATGATGGGCTGCATCACATGAACAAGGGTTTTGCCGGAATTCAGCACATCATCCACCAGCAACACGTTGCGGTCTTTGAAACCGGGCTGAGGTGTATGGCGAATTTGCGAGGCATCAAAGCCGATGCGGTCAAAATCCACGCGGAATAATTCAGGAGCGGTGCCATGGAACTTTGCAATACGCGAAGACAGCATATCGGCCAGAAAAAAGCCTCTGTCGCCAATACCTCCCAGCAACAAGGTGCCGTGGCTGTGGTGCCTTTCACATACTTCCAGCGCAATCCGGTCTAGCGTAATCAGTATCTGCCGGTGCCCCATAATGTCCGTTCGCTGACTGTCCATTCCCTTGCGAACATAAGCAGTTTCCAATGATTTCAACCCATCACCGCGCTGCTTCTGTGCAGCATTTATTCGCATCCCTTGCAAACAGGTTTTGTTTGGCTATATTTGCACCCCCGAAAACAGAAAGCTGTCATGAAAAAAGATATCCATCCTTCCTCATACCGTCTGGTAGTTTTTAAGGATATGAGTGCGGACCACGCCTTCATTACCCGTTCTTGCGTGGACACCAAAGAAACCATCAAGTGGGAAGACGGCAACGAATACCCCTTGTACAAATTGGAAATTTCCAGCAAATCACATCCTTTCTACACTGGCAAGCAACAGCTTGTGGATACCGCAGGTCGTATCGACAAGTTCAACAAGCGCTACGGCAAGAAGAGCTAATCAGTTCTTTCCAACGAACAATCCCAAAACCCTGCCCTACGGCGGGGTTTTGTTTTTTATCGGGATATTCCTGAAGCAGAATCGCGGTCTATGCGGTTATTTTGCTGCATCATGTTCGGCATCACTTTTTTTGACGACGCGCACCACGGCGACCTGTATCCCCTCACCCTCACCCGCCCGGCCGCCGACTTGCGCACGGGCATCCTGAGCATTGCAGAGAAATGGGCAAGACTACTCGGAGCGGGTGAAGTTTCCTATCAAACAGTTACACACCTGAGCGCACTGTTCCCTGAGCGCGCGGCCACCACCTGGTTTATCAACGGGCGCCTGCTTCCGGATGCAAACCTGCTGAAGGCCATGGAAACCCTGGAACAAGGTGCGGTACTTTGTCTGCCTGACGGCACCGAGCTGCTGCGGAAAGCAGGAAGCACCTCGCAGGAAAAAACCTACGAACATCCGGTGGTGATGATCCGCCGCCCGCAGGATCTGTTTTTGCATAATGCCGAACAAATTAAAGCAGACTTTGCCTGGATTACGCGCGACCGTGAAAGTGCCCCACTGGACGCAAGCAATAAGGTGATCGGCGCGCACCCGGTATTTCTGGAACCCGGCGCGAAAGCCAGTTGCAGCATCTTCAACACCACCGAGGGCCCTGTATATCTGGATGCCGACTGTGAGGTGATGGAAGGCAGTTTAATTCGCGGACCGTTTAGCCTTGGCGCTCACAGTCAGCTGAAGATGGGAACCCGCATATACACCGGTACCAGCATAGGCCCGCATTGCAAGGTGGGCGGAGAAATCAACAACTCCGTGATTCTTGGATACAGCAACAAGGCCCACGAAGGTTTTCTGGGAAACAGCGTCATTGGCACCTGGTGCAACCTGGGCGCAGACAGCAACAACAGCAACCTGAAAAACAATTATGACGAAGTGAAGTTGTGGCATTACGGCACGCAACGCTTCGAGAAGACAGGGCTACAGTTCTGCGGCCTGATTATGGGCGACCACAGCAAGTGTGGCATCAACACCATGTTCAATACCGGCACGGTGGTGGGCGTAGCTTGTAACGTGTTCGGCGCCGGATTTCCCCGAAACTTCATCCCAGACTTCGCTTGGGGTGGGCCGGCCGGTTTTGTGACGCATAAACCCGAGCAGGCACTTACCACGGTACGCAGGGTATTTGAGCGACGGAAAAAGCATTTATCAGAAGAAGAAGCGCTTATGTTGCGGAGCGTGTTTGAAATGACCAAAGCGCTGCGTAACTGGGAAGAGTAAAAGGTATCAGGGAGTTCCTTACCACTATTCATCTGTCGCACCTACGGAGCTAAGCACTACTAGCCGGCCCCTCGACTCACCCTCTCGTTCGTTTCACTCACTTATGCCCCCCGTAAACGCAGCACTTACCACTTATCACTTACCACTTACCACTTACCACTTATCACTCCAACTCGATGCGCGTGACCGTCATATGTTTGTTGGTTGATTCCAGCTTGTGGATGAGCTCATTCAGGTGCGTGGTATCGTAGATATACAGGATAATCGTACCCTCGAAGGTTCCGGCATGGCTGCCGAAGCTGATGGATTTCATGTTCACCTTCAGTTCTTTGGAAATCATATCGGTAATTCGGCTTACCACACCCACATCATCGATACCGGTGATGCGTATACCCGCCTGAAAGGCTTTTTCATAGTTGAACTTAGCCTTCCATTCGGCTTTGATTATGCGGTATCCATAATTGCTCATCAACGAGATGGCATTGGGACAGTTGATGCGGTGGATTTTCACCCCTTCCCCGATGGTAACAAATCCGAAAATAGGATCTCCCGGGATCGGATTGCAGCACTTAGCCAGCGTATAATTCAGCTCATGGTCGTCGCCAACGATAATTTCCTCGTTTTTACGAGGCACATAAGGCTTGGTCTTACGCTCTTTTTGAACGACCGGTAATTCATCGGCAGATTTTTTTTCTTCCTTGGGTGCCAGGATTTTGGACACTTCCAGGTCGTCTCTGTAGATTTTCCCAATCGCGATATTGTAGTACAAATCGGTAAGGGAAAGCTGATTGAAGTAGCGCATCACCCGCTGGGCCATCTGCTCATTAAACTGCACCTTGGCATTGCGGAACTTGCGCTGCAGGAGGTCCATTCCTTCTTCGGCCTTGGTGCGCTTTTCCTCCCTAAGGCTGTTGAGGATTTTGCCCTTTGCCTTACCGGTAACCACAAAGTCGAGCCAGTCTTCGTGCACCCTTTGCTTTTGAGAGGTGATGATTTCCACCAGGTCGCCGTTTTTAAGCGTATGGCTGATGGGCACCAGTTTGCCGTTCACCTTGGCGCCAATGCATTTGGCACCAACGTCGCTATGGATATCAAAGGCGAAGTCGAGTGCCGTGCTCTTGTTGGCCAGGTTGCGGATGTCTCCTTTGGGCGTAAACACATAAATTTCCTCGCTGAGCAGGCTGAATTTAAAATCGTCAAGGAATTCAAGGGCGTTAAGTTCCTTATTCTCCACCATGTCCTTCACCCGCGCCAGCCAGTTATCGAAGGTGGCATCCTGCGGGGTAGTCTGCGCACTGCTGCTGGCCTTGTACTTCCAGTGTGCAGCAAGTCCGCGCTCGGCGATATCATCCATGCGCTTGCTGCGTATTTGCACTTCTACCCACTTAGCCTTTGGCCCCAGCACCGTGGTATGCAGCGCCTCATAGCCATTGGCCTTGGGCGTGGTAAGCCAGTCGCGCAGGCGGTCGGCCTGGGTTTTGTATATATCGGTAATAATGCTAAAAGCCCTCCAGCAGGCTTCTTTTTCGTGCTGGGGATCTGATTGAACAATGATGCGTATGGCAAACTGATCATACACCTGTTCAAAGGGGATGCCCTGTTTCCGCATTTTTTGCAGGATGCTGTAAATGGATTTAGGCCTTCCCTTGATTTCGAAAATATCCAGACCTGCCGTTTCCAGCTTCTCGCGCAGCGGCTCTATAAACTCGCGGATATATCGGTTGCGCTGACTTTTGGTGGCGGCCAGCTTGGCGGCAATTTCCTCATATTTCTCAGACTCGGTATATTTGATGGAAAGGTCTTCCAGCTCCGTTTTTATTGCGTACAGGCCGAGGCGATGGGCTAAGGGGGCATAGAGGAACAGCGTTTCGGAAGAAATTTTTAATTGGCTGCTGTGCGACATACTGCCCAGGGTGCGCATATTATGCAGCCGATCGCATAATTTCACCAGGATAACCCGAAGGTCATCGCTGATGGTAAGCAGCATCTTGCGAAAGTTCTCGGCCTGAATGCTCTGACCTGCTTCAAAATGCACCGCCGACATTTTGGTGAGCCCATTGATCACACGGGCTATTTTTGGCCCGAAGCGCATTTCAATATCATCCAGGGTTACATCGGAATCTTCAACCACGTCGTGCATCAGGGCACAGACAATAGAATTCGGCCCCAGGCCCAGCTCCTGAGCGGCAATTTGAGCCACAGCCAGCGGATGAAATATATAGGGCTCGCCACTTTTCCTGTAGGTGCCGCGATGGGCTTCCAGTGCCACTTCAAAAGCATCGCGGATGAGCTTGCGGCGTTCATTCCCGATACTGCCTGCGGCACGCAGCAGCGCACGATAACGCTTGATGATCTCCTGCTTCTCTTGTTCGGCTTTTTCCAACTCCGGCGCCAACACGTTCATAGATGCACAAATATAATCAGCACCTAAGGCCACTTGTTGAATAGAACATCCACAATAAGCATCGGGTGTATTACCTTTGCCACAGGAAATCAGGAATTCGTTCAGGATGTTCCTACGCGGACGTGTCGTAATTGGTAGCCGAGCCAGACTTAGGATCTGGTGCCGCAAGGCGTGTGGGTTCGAGTCCCCCCGTCCGCACTTTTTCACCCTCTCTCCTGCCTATTCAGGCCTGGATGGAATGGTGTTCTGAACGGCTTAAACAACGCTAAGCGCCCCAAGCCAACCATCATCAGCCGTTTGACCTTTTCGCAGGAACCCAACCAGGTACCATATAAGGATTTGTTCCCTGTCTTGTTTCCGCACAGAATCTAATGTAACCTCGTTTCCGTTCCCTTCATCTTCTGCCCCCAAAAATCCAAAACTTCCTGCTCCAAAACGCCCACTGCCAAAAAGACATTCCCTAAATTCGGCACCATTTTTAACCCTCTGAAGACATGATGTACTACATGGTAGAAATAGCGCTTCCAGAAGCACCTGATGCTCAGTTCTTCCAATTAATACCTGACCAAAAGGCCCATGTGGACCAATTAATGGAAGAGGGAACCATTCGTCAATACGCGCTGAGCCACGACCGCACGAGGTTGTGGGTAGTCACCCTGGCATCAAACGAACAGGAGGTTTGGGAAATCCTGGCTACCTTCCCGATGATTACATACATGAAGCCCGCACTTACGCCCCTGATGTTCGCCGACTCGGTAGCGTCCCTGCTGCCTTCATTCTCCCTCAACTGATTTAAGGCTTAAACCAGTACCTTTGCAGCCAAATTTAAACGCCCTGTGAAAGTTAATTACGAAAAGGTTGACGAACTGAATGCTACCCTGACCATAGAATTGGGTGCAGAGGATTATGCGCCCAAGGTGGAAAAGGAATTGCGCTCTTTACAGAAAACCATTGCCATCCGCGGCTTCCGTCCCGGCAAAGCGCCCATCGAAATGGTGAAGCGTTTTTATGGCAAAAGCATCCTGGCTGAAGAAGTGCAGCGAATGGCTTCCGACACGCTCAACCAGTACCTTACCGATAATAATATAGACATCCTCGGCTATCCGCTGAGCAGCGATCGTATACCCACCAAATTCAATCCGGAACAGGATCAGGAGTTCAGTTTCTCTTTCGACCTTGGACTGGCGCCTGTGTTTGAATTGAACATCGGACAGGCAGATGTAATGGAACATTTCCAGATAGAGGTAGATAATCAGGAAATAGACAAAGACATAGACTACATGCGCCGTCGCCTTGGCGCCATGACCGCTGTGGATCATGCTGAAGCCGAAGACATGATTTCTGGCACTCTGAACGAATTGAATGAGCAGGGCGAACTTTTGGAGGGCGGAGCCCTCGACAAGCAGGCATCTGTTGTTCCGGGAATGGTGCAAGATGAAACACTGAAAAACCAGCTTCTTTCGGCCAAAGCCGGCGATGTGCTGAAGGTGAACATCTACCAGTTATTCAACAACAACGACACCGTTATACGCAATACCCTCGGCATCCAGGCAGAAGCCGTGAAGGACTTGAACATGGAGTTCCAGTTCAGCATCAGCGACATCAAACGCCGCGAGCTGGCAGAATTAAACGAAGCCTATTACCAGGAAATTTATGGCCCTGAAAACTACCCTGCCAGCGAAGAAGAATACCGTCAGCGGGTAAAACAGAACCTGGAACGCTATTATGCCAACGAGGCTGAATTGTGGCTTGATCATCAAATCAGCCATCTGCTGTCCGAAAAACACCGCATCAATCTGCCGGAATCCTTCCTGAAACGCTGGCTTACCACCACCAAACAGGAAACCTATAATGCCGAGAATATTGACGAGCGCTTCGCAGAAGAAGGCGATGTTTTACGCAGGCAACTGGTGATTGAAAAAATTGCCGAAGCCCAGAACATCCAGGTTACCGAAGATGAATTGCGCGGTGCAGCTTATGAATATGTAGCTGACTTATACCGCCAATATGGACTGATGAATGCCGGCAATCTAATTGTAGATTATGCCGAAAAGCAGCTGAAGGACGAGGATTTCAAACGCCGTATGGCAGACCGTGTGGTTCAGCGCAAGGCCTTTGAAGCCATACGCGGCATGGTGACACTGAAACCAGTTCCGGTGAGCGTGGAGCAGTATTTCAGCCACGTAAACGAACACAAACACCATCATTAATGTTATACTGAGATATCCTTATGAACTACGGGAAAGAATTTAGAAAATACGCTGTAAAGCATCTTGGCTTAAACAGCATTTACGTTGACAAATACATGAATGATGTGGTTCCTGAAGTGGTGAACCTAACGCCCAACATCATTGAAGAACGTCAGATGAACGCAGTTGCCATGGACATCTTTTCCAGGCTGATGATGGACCGCATCATCTTCCTCGGTGTGCCGATTTATGATGAAGTGAGCAACATAGTGATGGGTCAGCTGCTGTTTCTGGAAAGTTCAAATCCGAACCGCGACATCCAGATTTACATCAACAGCCCCGGAGGTTCAGTATATGCGGGCCTGGGCATTTACGACACCATGCAATACATCAGCAGCGACGTGGCTACCATCTGCACCGGAATGGCTGCCAGCATGGCTGCCGTGTTGATGTGTGCCGGGGAAAAAGGCAAGCGCAGTGCCCTGCAGCACAGCCGTGTTATGATTCACCAGCCGCTGGGCGGTGCGCAAGGTCAGGCCTCTGACATTGAAATCACCTACAGGGAAATCTCCAAGCTGAAAACGGAATTGTACAACATCATCAGTGAACACAGCGGTCAAACCTTCCAGCAAGTGGAAAAAGACAGCGACCGCGACCACTGGATGACCGCCCTTGAAGCAAAGGAATACGGCATGATTGACGAAGTTCTTGGACGCAATCCCAAAAAATAAGCGAACCATTTAACCCACCGGTTGTTAGCTACCGGAATGAAGACGAAAGAAGCACACTGTTCCTTCTGCGGAAAGAAAAAAACGGAAGCCCTGATGTTGATCTCGGGGCTGGAGGGGCATATCTGTGAATTTTGTGCTGAGCAAGCCTTCAAAATTGTTGAACAGGAACTTGGCGTTGAATCAGCGCAGGAAACACTTAAGGAGCAAACCTCGATTCAGGAAATTCCCAGCCCGAAATCCATCACTGAATACCTTGACCAGTACATCATCGGCCAGAGCGACGCCAAAAAAACCATGGCTGTGGCCGTTTACAACCATTACAAACGCCTTCAAAATCAACATGGCAACAATGAAGTGGAACTGGAAAAAAGCAATATCCTGCTGGTCGGTGAAACTGGAACAGGCAAAACCCTGCTGGCTAAAACCCTGGCTAAATTTCTGAACGTTCCATTCTGCATTGCCGATGCTACGGTGCTCACTGAGGCCGGTTATGTAGGTGAAGATGTGGAGAGCATCCTGTCGCGACTGCTTCAGGTAGCCAACTACGACCCGAAGCAAGCGGAACGCGGAATCATATATCTGGATGAGGTAGATAAGATTTCCCGCAAATCCGACAATCCCTCCATCACCCGCGATGTGAGCGGTGAAGGGGTGCAACAAGGCCTGCTTAAAATTCTGGAAGGAACCATTGCCCATGTAGCACCTGAGGGCGGTAGAAAGCACCCCGACCAGAAATATGTGAAGATTGACACCTCGAACATTTTGTTCATTTGCGGTGGCGCCTTCGAAGGCATCGAGAAAATCATTGCACGTCGGATCAACAAACAACAGGTGGGTTTCAAAAAGGATTCCTCCAGAATTCTGGAAGCCGAAAAAGACCACCTGCTCAAGAGCATCAGTCCTTCTGATCTTCGAGCCTATGGCCTTATCCCGGAAATCATCGGGCGCCTGCCTATTCTTACCACCATGGAGTCGCTGGACAAGGTTACCCTGCGCAGCATCCTCACCGAGCCCAAAAATGCCCTGATCAAACAATACGTGCGCCTGTTCGAACTGGACGGTATTAAACTGACCGTTGAGCCGGAAGTCATCGATTTCATTGTTGACCAGGCCTTTGCCTATAAGCTGGGCGCCCGCGGCTTGCGCAGCATCTGTGAGGTAATCATGATGGACTATATGTATGCCGCTCCCGGTATGAAGAAGAAATCACTGAGCATCAGCTTTCAAGATGCCCAGGAACAATGGAAAAAACATAGAAACGCTACATTGGCGGCCTGATTGGTGTATCTTGGCAGGCACTTGCGCTGCTTATGAAACTCGAGAAAAATCACCCCCGCACGCTTTGGGGCTGGGCCATGTACGATTGGGCCAACAGCGTCTTCTCCCTGTGTATTGCTACGGCCATCTTCCCTATCTACTACCAGGAAACAACACCCGCCATGGTGAACATGCTGGGTACTCCCATAAAGAATACCGCCCTGTATGAATTTGCCGTTTCCGCGTCTTTCCTGCTGATTGCATTCCTGTCGCCCCTGCTTTCAGGTATTTCCGATTATCGGGGAAACAAGAAAAACTACATGCGCTTTTTCGTCTGGCTTGGGGCCCTCAGTTGCATGTCCATGTACTTTTTCACGGGTAGCAACGTATCCGTTGGTATCATCACCCTGATGCTGGGCACCATCGGCTTCGCCGGAAGTTTGGTGTATTACAATTCCTACCTTCCTGACATTGCCACACCGGACCGCTTCGACAGCCTCAGCGCAAGAGGTTATTCACTGGGGTACTTCGGAAGTGTTATCCTGCTCATTTTCAATCTGTTGCTCATCCAAAAACCGGAATGGTTCGGCCTGCAAGGTACAGGCACCTTGCCTTCGCGAATTTCGTTCCTCTCCGTAGGTGTTTGGTGGCTTCTCTTTGCTCAAATCACATTTAACCGATTGCCCTCGGTAAGAAACCGCCAACAGGGCAGCATCGGCGAGATGGTAGGCAAAGGCTTTAAAGAACTTAGGAAGGCCTGGAACCTGGCAAAAAAGGATCGTATGCTCATGCGCTTCCTCATGGCCTTTTTTATATTCAACATGGGCGTGCAAACAATAATGTATCTGGCCACCTTATTTGGTAAGGATACCATCAAACTCAGCACCTCCTACTTAATTATCACTGTACTGATTATCCAGTTGATTGCCATTCCCGGGGCCTTGTTCTTTTCCCGCCTGTCTTCTAAAAGGGGCAATATGGCATCACTGATGCTCGCAACCGGCATTTGGGTGCTCATTTGCCTGTCGGCTTATTTTCTTCCGGAAGGTGAAGAAATACCCTTCTTTATATTAGGTTCCGCCGTAGGACTGGTGATGGGAGGCATTCAAAGCACCTCCAGAGCTACCTATGCCAAATTTATTCCCGATGATACACAGGATACTGCTTCCTACTTCAGCCTGTACGAATTCGCAGAAAAAACAGGCATCGCGCTGGGCACTTTAATTTACGGACTGGTGGATCACCTGACACATAACATGCGCAACAGCGTGTTGATACTGATGGCCTTTTTCATTCTTGGATTGTGGCTGTTGTCGCGCATCAATGACCGCCGGCTGCAACCTCAGAGTTAACACGATACGCGACTTAACGCAGCAAGAGAATGGTTCCCTGTTGGGCCACTTCCCTGCCGGAAGCCGTTCTGAATCTCAACGACCAGGCATAAGGACCTGCGGGACAGTTGTTTCCATCGGGTGTGCGGCCATTCCAACCCGTTTCCGGAGCTTGAGCCACAAATACCTTCTGCCCCCAGCGATTGAACACCTCAAGGGAATAATCTGCCACTGTTTCAACAAGGCTTACCTTGAACTCGTTGTTTTCGGCAGGCAGCCTGCCATCGGGAGTAAAAGCATCCGGCACATAAAAGCGTAGTGGAGGATTCACCTTCACCTGCTTCGTAATTTCATCCATGCAGCCCCTCGCAGATGTTGCCCTCAGGCGCACATCATAAAGTCCGGGCGCAGGGAAATTGACCATAGGATGATCCCCTTTTAACTGCCAGCCAAAACTGCCCTGTATGTACCAGGAATAATCTGTCTTGTCGGCGCAAGTTGTTCCATTCCGCAGCGTTACTGTGGGATATTCCCAGTCCACAACCGTTCCGGGCAACACGTCGAAGGCCGCGACCGGGCTGGCGTGCACCCTCATGGTATCGCTCAGCATCAGGGTATTGGTACAACCATCCCGCTGCAATACCAAGCGAAGCGGATAGCGCCCTACTTCCCTGCCCACAAACCGGTAGTTGTTGTTCCCCAAACTGCTGATGGACTCTGCGGGCTGCCAAGAGCATACATCCGGTTTACCCGGGTAAAAATCGTTGACTTGTAATAAAGCTTCAAAAGGCGCGCAGCCTTCCCAGGCAGAACTGCTGATTCGTGCCGTAGGCAGAGGCTTTACAAGCACCTGCAGCAAGGTGTCTTTATCGGGACATACATTTTCAGAATGAGCCACCACACGTAATGATGCCCATCCAAAGCTGCGGTATGGTGCAAAACGTGTCTGGGTGCCTCCTGTGCGTGACAGGCCATCTTCTTCGCTGCTGGAATAAGAAATGCTGCTGCTATGACTGCTTGCTACACTCAGGTTCAGCGCATCACCGGCACATAACTCCGAACGGTAACCATTCAAGGCCGTAAACACAGGTGGCAAAAAAGTTGCAAGCTGGTATTGAACGGTATCGGCACAGCGGCTTACCGGATCCTGATAGAAATATACTGCGAGGTAACGTCCTTCACCTTGCGGCAGCTTTAGCTGATTCCCGGCTACCTGCTGCCCATACCAAGTTCCACCTGCAGGTGAAGCACTGAGCGTTTGCGTTTGCGCAAGGTTTCCACACAGCGCAGCCGGTAAGCTTGTATCAAGGGCAAGGACAGGCAGCGCATTCACCTTTAAATCCAGGATGCGTTCTACCAAACAACCTCCCCCTCTCCAAAAATATCGCACCTGATAAGTACCGGCGGTCAAAGCCGAAGTAGGCAAGGTATCGCCACTCAGCTTCTGTTTATCCAGGAACCAGGTTCCGCCTGGCAAACGTAAGCCGCTTTCTCTGCGCAAATCAATCATTGACAGCCCTTGACAAATCGGGGCAAGTACAGAGAATCCGTGAACAGGCAACTGTGTTACCTCTATGATGGAAGTATCACTGCGCAAGCAGCCATAGTTATCCGTATAAGACGCCAACACCTTATTGACGCCGGGTTGCCCCTGATGCTCTAATATTGTATTTGGCCAGGCTGAAATCAGACCGGCATTTCCTTCGATAAGCGAAAATTGTAACGGTGGAACATTGGTTGCGGTAAGCGGTTGCAAAGTTAACGAAGACGCACTGCTGCAAATGGCGGTATCCCGGAACATGATGTCCGTAAAAGGAAATGGGTTAATCAACACCTGACCCTTTACCATGCAACCGATTTGGTCGCTGATCTGGACAGGAATACTTAGTTTTTGTCTTGGTGCTGCAGGCATGCGCACGGGCGATGCGGAATCACCCGACAAACCATTCCATAAATAGTTCAAAGGAAGAGTGCCGCCAACAACAGAAGCCAAGGCCCTGCCAGCAGCCTCTGGACAAAGATGATCAGGATATGAGAGAGAAAGCAATGGCCTTGTGAAGGCTGGAACCAGCATACTGTCTTCCGCAACACTCATGCAACCCGTTACGGCATTCATCAACTCAAGCCGCAGCACATAACGACCACCCTGAGGTAATCTGAAATGCACCTGAGCACCAGCAGCCTGGTTCAGCAGTTTCCTTTTTTCATCAAACAGGAACCAGTTAAACAGATGTCCACTATGGTCTGGCGAGGCTTTTCCAACGGCAGTAAGCGTCGCACAGGTGTCCAACGTCAGCACCACAGCTGCCTTTACTTTTTCCGCTACGCGAAAACGAAAACTGGAATACGCCGATAGATTCAAGGGACAGGCCTGATCGCGTGCATAAAAAGTGAGGCGATAAGGTTGATTGCGCACATCAGCAGATTGGGGTGTCCAGCAAAAAGAAGCATCTGCTGAACCGGGTTTGGAGTGGTTGCGTGTAAACTGATATCCGGAAAAATCGGCATCAGCGTGCAGTACCATTGAATCCTTAACACCCAAGAAGGCTGGGTCGCTGCCGTATAGTTCGAAGCAGTTCTCATCACCGGCGCATAACCAGCTGGTGGCACCACTTATTTTAAGTGTGGGTGCGGCGTTCTTCACCGAGACCACCATAAACTGCACATCCCGTCGCACCCTGCCTACCTGCACCATATTGCCTCCTATTTTCCTCCACTCCAGGACTTCCAGCACCATGAAACCCATTGTACCGGACAACAAGGGGGTAAAGGTCAGGTCGCCGCTGAGAGAATCAAAAAGCAGTCCTGTTGGCGGACTTCCGGCAGGATTGTCAGGGCAGCCGACGCCGCTACCACAATAAACAGTAAGGGGTTTGAGCGCCGACAATCCGGATGGATAGAGCAAGTTGCGTTCATATCCTTTTTGCGCTGGGGCCAAACGATAGGACAATGAATCGCCATCTGCATCCATGGCTAATGGGTTATAGCGAAACGGCTCATTTTCGGCAAGGATGAAAAATGCCGGTGCATTCAATTGGGCGCTGTTGTTGGTTATGTTATTGCACAATTCGAGCGCCGTAAAATTGTAAAAATACTCTGCCGTTCCCCAGGCATCGGTACGGGAGTCAATACGTATTCCTACATGAAAGCTGCACTGAAGCGCCAGCAGCGAAGTGAAATCATAGCTACCCGTAAACACCCAGGCTTCCATGCCGGTATTGATACCCGGATTGCTGCCGCAGGCAGAAACCACGGCATTGCAAACAGGAGTAATATCCTTTCGGCTCACTCGGGTCAGCGCTATACTTCCAAGCTTCTGACCTGCCTTCAGGGTACCAGGTGCTCCTAAGACATCTAAATCGGGGATATTGGGGCAATTAAGCGTGTTGAATTCGCATTCTGTACAATTGCGGTAAACGGCAAGTTGAAACTGATAGCTGTTTCCAGAAATCCTTTTATAGGTTATTTCACCGCCCAAAACATGAGAGGCCCAAAGCGCACTCTGCGCTGTGGCAATGAAAAGCCACATCAATAACAGCGTGCTTAGAAACCTCATGCAACACAAATATAACAAGAAGGGGGGGCAAATGCCCCCCCTTCAGAAACTTGTTCGATATGCGGGATTATCGCAGCAGCGTAACGGTTCCTGGGAATTTATAAACCTTTCCTTCGTAACTGGTCAATTCCACGAAGTAGGCATAAACATCCTGCTGGCAATCCACACCATTTGCTTTACCATCCCAACCCTTGTTCACATCGTTGGTTTCAAAAAGCTTCTCACCCCAGCGGTTGAACACCACCATTTTGAAGCTGGAGAAGTTTTGAGCAACCACGTTAAAGGTATTGTTAAAGTTCGGGCCGGCCTGATCCGGGGTAAAGGCATTGGGAATGAACACAATGATATCCGGACCAATTTTCAGTGTGCGGTAGGCCGTATCCTTACATCCTTTATCGGAAGTAACAAACAGCGTTACCAGATAGGTTGCCGTGTCTTTACCATAAGCGAAGAATGGATCCCGTTGTGTGCTGGTATCAATTGGCTTTCCTGAACCGAATACCCACAGGTTGCGTAACAGTGAATTATCACCGATGCTGCTTTGGTTAAAGAACTGGAACTTAGGCAGTGCAATAGTGGTATAAAACTGTGGATCTGAGGTAAACTGCGCCACAGGCACGGGCCAAACATCTACGTAATCAGGCTTGCTCACCGTAGTTGCGCAGGGGCCTGCTGTATTCGTTACGGTCAGGGTTACGGTGTATTTACCCCATTTCGGATAGATAATTCCCACAGGATTAGCCTGGGTAGAGGTATCACCATTTCCGAAGTTCCATTTATAAGCAAGTGTTGACGCGGGCAAGTTGCTCACTACAGAGCTGAAGGAGGAAACCAAGGGTTCGCAACCTTGCAGCGGTGTTCCTGTGAAATCAACCTGAGGATATGGATGGATGTTCACCAGAATACTGTCGCGAACAGCAGGACACACATTTGGCGTTGGAGCCACGTTGCGCACCTTCAGCGTTACAGAACGGGTGGTTTTATCTGCACTTCCTGGAGTATAAATGGAGCTTGTATCCTGGGCGCTGAAGCTACCGTCGCCGGTGGTAGTCCATTGCACACCTGGAGACCAGCGCAATCTGCTGTTCAGGTTCAGTGTCTGGTCATCGCAAATACTGCCGGGTTTGGGCGTAAGGATGGTCAGAGAAGGCGTGCTTTGAACCAGAATCTGGAAGCTGTCGCGGATGGAGCAGCCAAATGGGTCGGTGTAGCGATATACGAGGGAATATGGACCTTCCACGGTAGCCGCATTGTTGGTGCCTGGGGTAAAGATGCTGTTACCGGAACCACTCAAGCGTTTTCCTGACCATACACCAGTACCGCCTACAGGAGATACAAAGGTGGGCGCCAAATTAATGGGTGGATCAATACTGCACACACGCATGTTCGCGGGCATGGTCATCTTGGGCAAGGGCTTCACCACCAGCGTTCCGCTGTCGGTCGCCAAACAGCCTGTGGCCAGGTGAACATATTTGAATTCCCAGTCTCCGTCGCCGCTGGCAGGAACAAAGTACCTACCGTTTAGCACAGCCGATTTCAATCCTGGATCGCTGCGGTCGGCGTTGCGGGCAATGGCAAACCAACGTCCACCGGTCGGATTGGTAACCCCGTTCAGGGTTACATAATCATTCAGGTCAACGGTATCGTCATTCAGACAAACCTGTGGGAAACTCAGCACCTTAGCTTTGGGCTCACCAATAATGTCAATCTTGGCAGTATCTCTGGTGAAACAGCCGGTGATGGGATCCTGAATAAAGAATGCCATATCGTATTTACCGGCATAGAAGTCTTCAGTTACATCACCAAAGCAGAACTCATAATTTGGAGGAAGCCCTGTGCCCTGATTTTTATCTTTAATGAGGGTAGAAACCGGCACACCGCTTGGCGCACCGAAGATATTCCAATTGTACAAAGCCCCAGTTTTCACTTTTGGGATGATGATTGAGGAATCCATCAGCGCACAACCTTTATCCTGGCAATATATACGGTCTTGAAGCTGGACAATCGGATTTCCATTGGTGGTAATCCGGAAGCTATCCTTGTTGAAGCAGCCGGTAACCGCATCGGTGTACGAAGTCCAAATCATATCGGAGCGGCGATTCCCCCCTTGCAGATCAGAGTTTTTGATTCTGCTGGTTCTATAGATGTAGCTGGCACCCTGGTTTGTCACCATGAGGGTATCTTTAGGACACCAGAAGCGCACGTTCTTTCCGAATTTGCTTTCTAATCCTGACTCAATTCCAAGGTTCCGATCGCCATAATCATAGCAGCGTGCAGGAACAGATGCCCTAAGGTCAGGCAACTTCAACACTTTAACGCAGACCGTGTCTTTGTCCTCGCAGGTATGCTTATCTTGTGTAACGCTCAAGTACAACTCATAACACTGATCTGTGCTCGGGAATATTCTTATGGAGTTCAGTGTACCCATAGGAATATTCGATGTGATGTTGTTCCAGGTAAAGTTCAGTTTTTGCGTGGCGGGACGGCCATTAGCAAAAATCAGCAACGTATCCTTGAAACAAAGGTTTTTGTCTTTGCCGGCGTCGGCCACCACCGTATCATTCACAAACAGCTGAACGGTATCGAATCCAAAGCATTTCCATTTGGTTTCTGTTACCCTCACTGAATACTTATTGGCCCTGTTCACGGTTATGGTGCGGGTAGTATCACTATTGGGGAACCAAAGGTAACGCACCGTATCTGCGTGTTGCGCGTCAAAGGTGTTTTTCTCGTAGGTACAGATTCGTTGATCAGGACCTAAGTCAACCACCGGAAGCGGCTTCACGTAAACCTTAATGGTATCATCATCCACACAACCATTGTTATCGGTTATCAACAAAGCTATAATTGAATCCTGAGTGATTTTCGCCGTGAAGGAATTCAGCGTATCTCCACTCTTGTGGTTATGGGGTGTAGCCCAGCGGTAGCGGTAAGGCGCGGGACCGTTGGTGATTCGGGGAGCGAAAGTGATGCTGGAGCCGAAACAGGCAAACGTATCGGCACCAAAGGAAAGTTCAGCAGTAAATACCGGAGGAATAATGACTGTATCGTAATAGATGGTCGGACAATCTTCCGGGTTGTTAATCATGTGGGTGATGATGTATTTCCC
>CANHRE010000012.1 GCA_947463095.1 Flavobacteriales bacterium
AGAGAGGCTGAAACGGCTTACAAGCTGAAGCTCGGCCTGTTCCCGGTTTGGCGCTTTCCTGATTAATTCAATGACTTCATCCAGGTTATCAATGGCTATCAACAAGCCTTCCAGGATGTGGATACGCTTTTTCGCTTCAGACAACAAGTATTTGGTGCGTCGAACCACCACTTCATGGCGGTGATTTACAAAATGCTTGATCAATCCGCGCAGATTCAGTAATTCCGGCTTGCCGTTTACCAGTGCAATGTTATTCACCGAGAAACTGCTTTGCAGCGGAGTGAACTTGAATAATTGGTTTAATACGATATTAGGAATAGCATCGCGCTTCAGCTCAAATACAATGCGCATACCTTGTCTGCCACTCTCGTCGCGCAGCGCTGAAATTCCTTCAATAACCTTTTCATTGATGAGTTCAACGGTTTTAACGATGATTTGGGAAGGAGTTACCTGGTAAGGCACCTCATTCACTACAATCATGTCTTTGCCAGTTGCTGTAGTTTCAAATTCCGCTTTACCGCGAACCACCACACGTCCACGTCCGGTATTTATAGCATCGCGTATACCTTCCATGCCATAAATCACCCCTCCGGTTGGGAAGTCTGGCCCTTTGATGTACTGCATCAACTCAACCTCGGTGATGTCTTGATTGTCAACATACGCGATAATTCCTTCGCATACTTCTCGGAGGTTATGCGGCGGCATATTGGTGGCCATACCTACGGCAATACCGGATGCACCATTCACCAATAAATTCGGAATCTTAGCGGGCATCACGGAAGGTTCTTCCAGGCTGTCATCGAAATTCGGCCTGAAGTCAACGGTGTCTTTTTCCAGGTCCACCATCATATCTTCAGCAAGGCGACGCAAACGCGCTTCTGTGTAACGCATGGCAGCGGGTGGATCTCCATCAATTGAACCGAAGTTACCCTGGCCGTCAACCATGGTATAACGCAAACTCCAGTCCTGCGCCATTCGAACCATGGTATCGTAAACCGAAGAATCACCGTGCGGGTGATACTTTCCAAGAACTTCCCCAACAATTCTCGCTGATTTTTTATAGGGCCTGTTTGGTGCCAGCCCCAATTCACTCATTCCATAAAGCACCCTGCGGTGCACTGGCTTCAAACCGTCGCGTACATCCGGAAGCGCCCTGCTTACAATCACCGACATTGAATAATCAATGTAGGCGGTCTTCATCTCGTCCTCGATATTAATCGGAATGATTTTCTCGTTTAATGCATCACTCATGGCTAGTGCGTCAAATTTCCCCGCAAGTTAAGCATGGATAAGCCCTTTCAGGACTGGCATTACGCACACATTGTAGACATTTTAGGAACATCAAAGGCACCCTGCCCCTATCCCCTTCCCTATGCTATAGTAAGAATACAGCTAACAAAGTATAAACTACTACTAATCAAGCATTTGCTTGATTTCATTTAGTTTAAAAAGTGCTTCCACAGGCGACAGTGAATTGATATCAATCAGTTCCAGTTTTTGACGAATGCCTGCCAGTACCGGATCGCTGAGGCTGAACATTTGCAATTGGGCTGTTTCCCGGGGTTGAAGCTTGCGGGTAGTTTCCCTGCCTGTGGCGCTGCTGCGGTCCTCTTCCAGCCTAGCCAGGATTTCATCAGCCCGCTGTGTTACCACACTTGGGATACCGGCCATTCGGGCAACATGAATACCGAAGCTGTGTTCGCTGCCTCCGGGCTTCATTTTCCTGAGAAATACCACATGTTGTTCGTATTCCCTGATGCTGATGTGAAAGTTGTGAACGCCTTCCAGTTTGGCCTCCAGCTCGTTCAATTCGTGATAGTGCGTGGCAAACAGGGTTTTAGGTTTTTCAGCATGCGTGGCCAGGAATTCCGCAATGCTCCAGGCCAGTGAAATGCCGTCATAGGTGCTTGTTCCGCGGCCAATTTCATCAAGTATGATTAAACTGCGGCTGCTAACGTTATTCAGGATGCTGGCTGTTTCAATCATTTCCACCATGAAGGTACTTTCCCCCAGGCTGATGTTATCGCTTGCCCCTACACGGGTATAAATCTTGTCAACAAGCCCAATTTGGGCACTGCTGCAAGGTACAAAACAGCCTATTTGAGCAAGCAATACCGCCAAAGCGGTTTGACGCAATATGGCGCTTTTCCCGCTCATGTTGGGCCCGGTTAGGATGATCATGCGCTGCTGTTCGCTGTTTAGCTTTATGTCGTTGGGTATATAGTCAGTCCCCGGTGGAAGTTGACGCTCAATGACCGGATGCCGTAAATCTTTAATGTCCAAATCCAGGCCTTCCGTTATAAGAGGTCGCACATAAGCATTCAACCTGCTTATTCCAGCAAAAGCCGCCAGGCAATCCAGCTTGGCCAAAACGCCCGCATTAACCTGCATCGGTGCCACATGTTCAGCCATGCGTTGCACAAACTCATTCCAATGGTGTTGCTCGAGTGCCGCAATGCGCTCTTCCGCATTCAGGATTTTCTCTTCATAGGTTTTAAGCTCTGGCGTGATGTAACGTTCGGCACCGGTTAGCGTTTGTTTCCGTACCCAGGAATCAGGAACTTTATCCTTATGGGCATTGGTAACTTCAATGTAGTAGCCAAAAACATTGTTGAAGGCTACCTTTAGTGAAGTGATACCGGTTTGTTCCGCTTCCCGCCGCTGCAAGTTGGCCAGATATTCCTTGCCGCTGCTGGCCATATTGCGCAGTTCATCCAGTTCAGGTAAGATCCCTTCTTTCAGGATTCCGCCTTTGGCCGCTATGGCCGGAGCATCTTCGCTGATGGACTTTTCAATCAGTTCACATACCGTGAGGCATGGATTGAGCTGATCGGCCAGTTGCCTGATGGACGCAGCCTCACTGTTGAGCAGCAGTTCACGCAACCGACCGGTATGGCGCAGGGACCTGGCCAATTGCACCATCTCTCTTGGGTTTACCCTAGCCAGTGCCACTTTTCCTGTAAGTCGTTGAACATCACCTATCTGCAGCAATTGTTCACCGGAAAGTTCAAGTTGTTCCGGATGGGCAAAAAACCATTCCACACATTCGTGGCGTTCGTTGATAGGTCCTGCTTCCTTCAATGGCAATACCAACCAGTGCCGAAGCAGCCGAGCACCCATGGGTGTACGGGTTTGGTCCAGTATTTCCAGCAGGCTCTTACCTCCCGGAAATAATGGCTGCAGCAGCTCCAGATTTCTGATGGTGAAGCCGTCCAGCCATAAATACTTCTCCCTGTCTATTCGGCTGATGCCACTGATATGTCCGGGCTGATGATGCCTGGTTTGCTCCAGATAATGCAGGATGGCTCCTGCAGAAATGCAGGCCTGTTTCCATTCAGATATGCCAAATCCTTTCAGCGATGCCACTTGAAACTGGCGCAACAGCTTTTCCGTTCCGTAGGTCTCGGAATATACCCAATCATCTAATAACTGAGTAAACCATTTATCGCCAAATAACGATGTAAACTCTTTAATGCTGTTTCTGGATAGCAGTACTTCGCTTGGCTTAAAGCTGTGCAACAGTTTACCGGCATAATCACTGTCGCCCTGGGCAGTCAGAAACTCACCAGTGCTGATGTCCAGAAACGACAAACCGTGTTCCTGATCGTTGACCGACCACGAGGCCAGGTAGTTGCTGCTTTTTGATTCCAGCACTTTATCGTTCACGGATACCCCTGGCGTTACCAATTCGGTTACGCCTCTTTTCACGATAGTTTTCGTTTGCTTGGGATCCTCTAATTGATCACAAATGGCCACCCTGTGGCCTGCCCGAACCAGCTTAGGGAGATAATTATCCAGCGAATGGTAAGGGAAACCGGCAAGTTCCATTTCAGAAGCTGCGCCATTGGCCCTTTTGGTGAGCACAATGCCCAATACGTTGCTTGCAACACGCGCATCTTCGCCGAATGTTTCGTAAAAATCCCCAACCCTGAACAGCAACAGCGCACCCGGATATTCCGCCTTGATGCTGTTGTATTGTTTCATCAGCGGGGTTTCTTTGTCTGTTGCCTTGGCCATTTTCCCGCAATTTATACTTGTTCATTAGCCTTTAAATGAACATCTTTTCCCAAGGTTTATAAAGGTTGACCGGCTGCAGCTTTACAGGAAATTGTAGATTTGCATGATGCCTGACAAGCTTCATCTTACTGAATTGAATCGCCTGAGCATCAGCGATTTCAAGTTGGCCGCCAAGCGTTCGGTTGACCTCATTTTGCTGAATATTCGCAGTGCCGGAAATGTAGGATCCATGTTTCGCTCTGCAGATGCCTTTTGCATCAATAAAATCTGGCTTTGCGGAATTACACCGCAACCTCCAGACAGGGAATTGAGTAAAACGGCCCTTGGCGCTGATCAGAGCATGAGTTGGGAATACCGAAGTGATGCCATTTCTTTGGTCCGCGAATTGAAACAGCAGGATTATCGAATCATTGCCGTGGAACATACCACGGCTTCAAGGCCGTTGAATGACCTCAGGCCCATCACACAACCCGTTGCCTTTGTTATGGGTAACGAAGTTTTTGGTGTTGATAATCCTGTATTGGAATGTTGTGATTCATGTGTTGAAATCCCTCAATTTGGCACCAAGCATTCCCTGAATGTTTCGGTTTGCGCAGGCATTGTTCTATGGCACTATACGCACCAAATACAGGGATAACATATTCGGTATGACTATTGACTTCATTAAAGCAATCACATGAATCGCTTATTGCTTCTACTCCTGCCTTTGGCCTTTGCAGGTGCCCTGCAGTCCCAGAATACACCCGACGGACGAAGTGCGGTGCGTCTGGAACAGGATCGTATTGATATGCTGGATGGCATGGCCGATTTGGAGTTGCATTTCCCCAACCCGTCGCTCACCCGCAGAGCAAAACACTTGTATTTTGAACTGATTGACCGCATCTCCGGGCATATTGAGTTGAATTATCCCTCAGAAACGGAATACTGGAATACGCTTGCTCAGGATCTGGCTGGCATCAATCGCACCAATATGCAATTTCTGAGCAGCTACGAACAATATTTTGATTTATTGGACCAGATCCTCAGCCATCCAGGTGATTCAAGGGAATTGGAACTGGTGCAAAACCGGGTACTGATTGGCCTGAAAATGATGCCTTACCTGCTGAAACGACCCTGGTGCAGGAGTTTTCTGAACTATGCTGCCGGAGTTTTCCCTTATGAAGTGCTCAGGGTATATCAAGACTTCAGCAATGAAGGCTATGCATTAGAAATCCTGGAACAAGTGGCCATCCATGATCCAAATGCCATGAAGCAATATCTCGGAACTTACCATCCCGTGAACATGCTGATCCAAACAAGCAATGATCCAGTGGTACAAACCCTTATCGACATTCATATAAGTCAAGGCTCAAGGGCACGCAGCTATACACTGATAGACTGGATTTACAAGGGAAAATTTACACTAGAAGCGGCTGAAGCCTTGTGCAATAATGAAGATGCCTATTTCGGGAAATTGGTTGAATTGCGAAAAAGCAAGCAAATTCTCGGGGCCTATTCGGTTGATCAGGAATTGGGAGCCATAGCCCTGGATAAAATAAGGCACATGAATCTGTTGCACGACGAATCTGATGAAGTTCGCTTTGCTTCCGTGCGCTACAACAGTGCAGAAGAACTCTATTCCCTGATGGTTTATGGTCAGGAAGAAATTTTCACTTCCACGTTCAACGGATTGTTTAAGCGATTTATGGCGCGAAGGCCTGATTCCTCAGGATTTGGCTTTCTGAAACGCATGGGCATGAACAAGTTCAGAACCTTCGTGAAAATGTGCGCCGGTTACAATACCCTGCAAAGTTTCCTGAATACCATGGAGCCCTTTGAGCGTGTGGTGCTGATGGACGAAGTAGTGAAGGGCATTGACCGCACCGGAGGCAATCTAGCTCCCGCTGTTGAAGTTGCCGATATTTTCGGCAGCATTACAGACCCTCAACTGAAAGAGAAGTTTATTCAGCGATTGGAAAAGGAATTGTCGAATAACATCGCCCAGGGCCATGATTACGGCATCAGGCTGTTTGGATTCCTTTATAAATTGGCCGGAAAAGATCCTCAAGCATTAACCGGGCCCGCTTATCGCTTCGATATTCCCGACCTGGCTGGCATTGAAAGTCAACTGCTATTTCCAGGTGGGAAACATGTACAACTTCATGTGTTCTATAATGATGATGATGGAGAGTCCTCCTATAATTCATTCGTTCAAACGTTTTATAACGATAAAATAAACTGGCAGGTAACGCCTTCCGGGATGTACACCTTGATCAGTGCAAAGACCGGACAAAAGGTGGTGATTTACGCCAATAAGCCAGAATTTCACGATGAAGCCATACCCCAGCTGCAAGAATTATTTGAGAAAGACAAACACGAGCCTGATTTAGTCGTTCATCGCGGACACAGCTACCACTTAAGCGGAACCATTGCGCTGCTGGGAAGCAACACCCGGGTTGCCATCCTGGGAAGCTGTGGAGGTTATCAGAACATCAGCCGGGTGCTTGACCAAGCCGCTGAGGCACAGATTGTTTCCTCCAAGCAAATAGGAACCTTTACGGTAAATAATGTGCTGCTAAAAGATTTGAGCGATATGCTGCGCGAAGGAAAAAACCTGAACTGGCAGGAACTCTGGGCGCAACTTGACCGCAAACTCGCCAGCAACAATCGCTGGGCAGATTATATCCCGCCTTATAAGAACCTTGGCATGAGGTTTATCAAAGCATTCCAGCAAATATGATTGCAGCCGGAAAATGGTTGTGTTATCTGTTCACTATGGCATTGCTGTTTAGTGCAGGAATGTTGATACAGCGTCGCACTCAGCCACCCGCAAAGGTTTTGGTTTTTGATTCATTTGTCAGTCGCCAACAATCCAACATGCCCAGCCTGCTGCTCTGGGTGAATGGCACTTGTCCGTTAAGCAGACAGTATGTGCCGCATTTAAAACACATCATTCAGCAAGCAAGTCTTTGGAACTGGAATACAGTGCTGGTTTCTGTTCAGGATAGTGTTTGTGATCCCCTGTTCAGGCAGCTTGGAGTTTCATGGCATGTTCAGGATACCCAGGCCCTTTTGGCAAATTGGTTTAATGTATCCGTCATTCCAACGGCAATGCTCTTCAGGTCTTTCCCCGATACGAAAAATGTTGCAGCAGGACTGGTTTATCAGGGTGCTATTGACAACTGGGCTTCGGAAACCGGAAAGCATCGCCAAAACATAGACGAACATTTTCTGCAGGACGCCATGGAGGATCTGCATTCCGGGCACTCCATCCGGAACAGAAATACAAAACCTTTTGGATGTTTCATCGAATATAACCAATGAAATTTACGCACAAAAGAATAGATATCTTTACGATAAGTGCTGCACTTCTACTGGCAGCCTGCAATGGAAGTTTCACGGATCACAATGCCGTCACCCATCCTACCTATCACAGGGATGTGGCACCCATACTCAGCATGAATTGCGTTCCCTGCCATCGTCCCGGCGGCGGCGGCCCCTTTCCTCTGGAACAATATCAGCAGGTAAGACAGAAGGCGCGCACCATAGCACGGGTTGTCGCTTCAGGATTCATGCCTCCCTGGCCTGCAGATCCAGGCTATCAGCACTTTCTGGGTGAACGGGTGCTAAATGACACCCAAAAACGCATTATTGCCAACTGGGTACAACAAGGTTGTCCGGAAGGCGCACGCTCCGCTAATTCCATTAAAAAATCAGGCTTCCTGAACTACCAATCGGCCATAGGGAAACCGGATCTGGTGCTGGAATTAACACCTGTAAGCCTGAAGGGCGACCGAAGCGATCGGTTCTTCCTCTCCAAGGTATGCGGCAGCTTGCCGAAGGATACCTGGGTTCGGGCTATTGAATTTGTGCCTGGAATTCCTGGACTGGTGCACCATTTCAACGGACACATCATCAATTATACGCAGGCACGTAAGAACCATGAAAGTGGGCTGCGGGTGAAAGAAGTAGTTGCAGGAACATATGATGCAGTTTTCCCCGAGTTGGAATTATTCAACGATGACGGAAGCATTCCGGAACGGATCCACAGCGCAGTAAATTACTTACCGGGGATGAGCGCAAGGCTTTTGCCTGAGGGCCTGGGAACGGTGCGGCTGAACAATCGGTTTGCCATTGTTGGCAATGATTTGCATTATGGTCCGGCTGAGCGAGATACGCTGGACAAGAGCCGCATCAACCTGTTTTTCAGCAAGGTGCCGCCCAGTAGGGCTGTTCATGAACTTATGCTGGGTACCAATGGCGTGTCCAAACCCAATCCCCCCTTATTTGTGCCCGCCGGGCGAAATTCTCGCCATTTCTGCCGGTTCCGGGTCAACCAGGATATCAGCTTGATTTCTGTAAATCCGCACATGCACCTGCTTGGAAAAAGCATCAGGGTATATGCCTTAAAACCCAACGGCGATACGGTGCGCATCATCAGCATTCCTCAATGGGATTTCCGCTGGCAATACCTATACACTTTTACGCATTTGATGCGCATACCTGCGGGAAGTGAACTGGTAGTGGACGCAGTTTTCGACAATACAGCAAACAATCCCAACAACCCTAATAAGCCCCCTAAAGACATCGCAGAGCGCCTTGAATTTGGCGGAGCAAGCATGCGCGCCAGTGATGAGATGCTTCAATGCATCATCAATTGGACTCCTTACCGCAAAGGCGACGAGCACCTCAGTCTGAAATCCGGGCTGTGATTTAGCCAACAGGCCAAAAAAAAACCCCGGAAATACCGGGGCTTCTAAATTATTTTCAGGGATATTAAGACCTTTTTTCCTTGATGCGGGCGGCCTTACCAATGCTTTTGCGCAGATAGAAAATACGTGCTCTTCTAACCTTACCGCGCCTGTTTACTTCTATTTTATCGATGAAGGGGCTGTGCAATGGGAAGATGCGTTCAACACCTACACCATTCGAAATTTTGCGAACCGTAAAGGTTTCTGTCACACCGGCATTGCGGCGCTGAATTACATCGCCCTGAAACAACTGGATACGCTCCTTGTTGCCTTCCTTAATTTTGTAGTGCACAGTTACACGGTCACCGGCTTTGAAATCGGGTATTTCCTGGCGCAGGTATTCAGCACTGATTGCTTTAACTATAGGATTCATCGTGTTGGTGAATGGGGCTGCAAATGTAGGAATTGTTTCTCAAATAACAACGATGTACCGCCCTTTTAACGCAAATGTACATGCAGATTCACCGTTGAAGCCTTTTTTGGCGCATGCGCTTCATGGCTCTTCCATGCTCCCGATGTGCAACATAACATACAGCACGCGTTTACCATCATGAAATAAAGCCCTCCGCAACCTAATCAACCCATGAATGTTAATATTGCATCATGAGCTATCGCCTGCGAAACGCTGCATACCTTTTAAGCTTCACTCCGGCAGTATTGGTTATTTACGGAAACCTGCACGGTACCTGGTTTAGTTGGTTAAACATCATCTACTCCCTAGTTCTACTCGGTATGATTGAATCATTCACCGGAAGTTCCGATGCCAACGAGCACAGCGCAGCAAAAGACCCATTCCCTGAAATGATTCTATTCGGCCATGTGCTTAGCCATACGGCAAGCCTGTATTCTTTATTCTTTGGCATCAGGATGGGCATTTTGGAGGGCCCGTGGTTAATCGGGGCAATTTTAAGTACCGGTGTGGCAGCAGGCTCCTCGGGCATCATCGTTGCCCATGAACTCATTCATAAAGCCAATCCTTTCAAGCGCTTCCTCGGAAGGTATTTGCTGGCAAGTACCGGAAATTTCTATTTCTATGTGCATCACCTGAGGATTCACCACCGCGACGTAGCCACAACACAGGATGCAGCCACTGCAAGAAAGGGCGAATCTCTGTATGCCTTTTTTCTGCGCTCCGTGCGGGAACAAATAACTCAATCTGCAGCCAGCGAACACAAAAGAACCGGAGGGAAATCCTGGGGCCTTAATCACGAACTAACCAAAGCACTGTTTATGGTGCTGATGGTAGCACTGACAGTGTGGTGGTTTTCCGGCATAACCGGACTGCTCAGCTGGATGGGAATGGGTTTATTCGCCAATTTCCTGCTGGAATACGTCAACTATATTGAACATTATGGACTGAGCCGCAATCCCGGAACCCGGGTGAATGAATGGCACAGCTGGAGTTGCGACAAGCACATCAGCCGATTCCTGCTAATTGACCTAAGTCGCCATGCCGACCACCACAACGTGGCTTCCAAGCCTTACCATACCTTAATATCCTATGAACAGGGGCCTCAGCTGCCAGGAGGTTATGCCAGCCTAATTCTGCCCGCCTTGATTCCCCAATGGTGGTTTCGGATTACCCACCCCATTCTAGCTGTTATTGAAAAAGAAAAAGCAGCCTGAGGATTAAACCTGAGATAGGTACCGGCATCAAAAATCAAACGAGTTGAACTATTGCTGCCGGGTGATGAAATAACAGACGATGCCGTACTGATTCGTGAAATGGCGGATGAACAGCTTAGGGAAAGGGCTTTCATGACTTTGGTTTCTCGATATAAACAGCGCGTTTATCTTCATGTTAGAAGCATCCTTCACCATCATGACGATGCCCACGATGCTGCTCAGAATACCTTCATCAAGTTATGGGAAAAACACCACATGTTCAAAGGAAACTCCAGCGTATATACGTGGTTGTATCGCATTGCCAGCAATGAGGCACTGACCATCCTCAGAAAAAGAAAAAAAATGCCTCAACCCTTTGCCGACGGTATGAACGACCTTGGTGTTTCAGGCCTGTTTCACCATGCAAGTCCGGGTAGCATAGAACAAAAGCTGGAACGCGCCATCCAAAACCTCCCCAATAAGCAGCGAATGGTATTTTGTCTGCGATATTTTCAGAACATCAGTTATGCTGAATTGTCTGCCTTTCTGAATACCAGCGAAAGCGCGCTTAAGGCGAATTACCATTTTGCCCTAAAGAAAATTGAAAAACAACTTAAGGAAGGCGCTTTTTAAACCTATTTGTACTGTACTCATCAAAACACAAGTATCCGCAATGAACCCGGAAGCATTTAAACACTCAGAGCCCGATTTCAGTCCTCCTGTTCAGTACATGGACAACTTTGAACAGGAGCTTATGAACCGCATCCATCAGCGCAGGAAGCCTTCTGTTTTTATGGCCGCCAGAAGTTGGTCTTCCATTTTAACGGCAGCGTGTATGGTAGGCCTGTTATGTGTCGCTGGCTGGAACCTTAATCTGATAATGGGCCACCCGAACCGAATGGATTCCACAGCACAGCAGCCATTTTTTCATCTAATCCCGGATGCGGAAACGGGCATTCTCAACGATGAAGAACTGTTGGAATGGATCGAATATCCAACTCCGTCAAACAATCAGCCCCATAAGTTGAACAACAATACAAAAGCCGCGATGCCAGATGTGCTCAGCACGGATGACCTGGTTGATGCCGGACTTATTGAACCGGAAGACCCGGCATTGAATCTGGAAGGAATTTTCTAACACCGAACATTGATGCAAACCACAAGAATCATATTGTCGTTTATCCTAAGCTCCTGCTGCATGCAGGTGGCAATGGCGCAAACCCAGCCCGATCCTAAGAAGCAAGCTTTGGAACAGTTGCGCCAAATGAGGAAACAAATGCTCATCGAAAAATTAGCCCTCAGCGATGAAGAACAAAAGAATTTTCTCCCTGTGTATGAAGCATTTAAGGAGGAAGACCGGTTGCTTTTGGCCGCTTTCAGGCAGAAATATAAGAAGAACGCCGTCATTTACATGACTGAAGAACAGGCCAGGGTGTATCTTGAAGACCTTATAAAACTGAAGGATGCCCAATGGCTGCTTCAGAAGAACTATTACACAAAATTCCTGGCCGTGTTACCCGCCAAGAAGGTGGCTATGCTTTCCCAGGTCGAAAAAGAAATTCAGCTGGCCATCAAAATGAAACTGAGGCCCATGCACCAAGCGCCAAATAGACCACAAGGCCCTCCGCCTCCTTCCGATGTACAAGACGACGAATAACCTACTTTTAAAGGTTTTCCTCAATAAAGCGGGTCATTCGGCGGTACAGGTGCAACCTTGAGTTACCGCCGTAAATGCCGTGGTTTTTATCGGGATAGAATTCAGCATCGAAATCAACGTTCGCTTCAATCATCGCCCTCACCATCTCGGCAGTATTCTGAAAGTGCACGTTGTCGTCTGCTGTTCCGTGTATGATCAGGTAAGCTCCCTTGATGTTCGAAACATAGTTCACCGGTGAGTTTTCATCATATCCAACGTGGTTGTCCTGCGGTTTGCGCAAATACCGTTCTGTGTAAATATTGTCATAGTAACGCCAATTGGTTACGGGAGCTACGGCAATAGCCATTTTGAACACCTCCGGTGATTTGGACAGGCATAAACTGCTCAGGTAACCACCGAAACTCCAACCCCAAATTCCAATGCGGCTTGTGTCTAAATAGGAACAGTTTCGGCTGAACCATTGGGCTGCTTCTGCCTGATCTTCCTGTTCCAGTTTCCCCAGCTGCAGGTAGGTGCACTTCTTGAAGGAAGCACCCTTGTGTCCCGTGCCACGGTTATCTACGGAAACAACGATATATCCTTTCTGTGTCAGCATCTGATGCCACAAATAGTTGGCGCCACTCCATCGGTTATTTACCGTATTTGCGCCAGGGCCACCGTACACATGCATCAGTACCGGATATTTCTTCGTGCTGTCAAAATCAGGTGGCAGCATCATCCAGTAATGCAACTCCGTGCCATTGGCAAGGTTCAGTGTTCCGAAGCGCGCCTTTCCCAGATTAAATGAGCTCAGGGTTTCGCTGAGCTTGCGGTTTTGTTCAAGAATTTCTTTCTTCTGCTGACCTAGGGCCACCAGGCTGATTACTTCAGGTTTCGTATAAGTACTATGCCTGTCTACGTAGTATTTATTGCCCGGCAACAGGGTAATGGCGTGATGTCCGGGCTCCGGTGTCAGACAAGTGGCTTTCCTGCCATCGATGCCAATAGAATAAAAATGCGTTTCCAGAGGACTGATCTGATAGGAAGAATAGTAAATCAGGCCCTTGTTTTCATCCACACCATCCAATGACTCCAAGTCCCAGGCGCCTTGTGTTATCGGTTTGCGTTTACCTGTTTTGGTATCGTAAACCCAGATATGTCGATAACCTGATAAATCGCTGGTGAACAGGAATTGGGTGCCATTGGCCAGGAAATACAAGTCATCGGAAATGTCGATGTAGGTATTGCTGATTTCTTCGAGCACCACCTGCCCTGTTCCTGTTTCCGCGTTAAAGTACAGGAGTTCCCAATGGTTCTGGGTCCTGTTCAGGCGCTGCACGGACAGCACCTTGCTGTTCCCGGTCCATTTGATACGGGGCAGGTACTGATCTCGTTCACTCCCGGTTTCACAGCGCATCGAATATCTGAAATTCAGGTTGTATACATATACATCCACTTTGGCATTATCCTCTCCCGCTTTGGGGTATTTCCATTGTGTCCGTTCAGGATACAGGGAACCGTACATATCCATGCCGAATTCCTTCACTGCTGATTCATCAAATCGGTAATAGGCGATGAAAGATCCGTCAGGGCTCCATTCAAAACCCCTGCTCATGCTGAATTCTTCCTCATAGACCCAGTCAACTGCGCCATTAATGATGAAACCCGGTTTGCCATCGTTTGTAATTTGACTCACCGCTCCGGTGCTCAGGTTTTGTATCAACAGATTGTTGTTGTACACAAAGGCCACTTTAGACCCATCGGGGCTTAGTGTTGCATACATCACTTTGTCACGGAAAATCTTCTTGATTACTCCAGTTTGGGGATAGAATACATAGAAGTCCGATTTTGAAGAATGACGGTAAATCTGTTCCGATGCTGCAGATATCAACAGCACCTGCTCATCTTTACTAAAGGTATAATCTTCGGCATTGATGGCTTTGCCTTCGTAGATGAGCCTGGAGAAATCTGCAATCAGGGTTGGCGTGTCTTTCTCACCTAAAGGGATATAGGGAACAGCCATCAGGCGATTCTCTATAAATTTAGCGTAATGAAGCCCGTCCTTCATGCCCTGAAAACCGGCAAATGAAGCAGCCCTGAAGGTTCCCTTATTCCAGATGTCTTCCAGTGTAATGTTTTTCTGTGCCCAGGCGGGTGCCAGGAGGCAGAGCAAACCCATTCCGGCGATGATTCTTTTGTTCATGGATGTTTCCTCAATTGAATTAACGCTGCACCCTGCGAAGGTCTACCCGTGTTCTTGGTTGAATAACCAATGGCACCAACTCTTCCGTAACCACACTTTCGTCCAGTCCGAACCATTTTTCCGGACTTCCGGTAATTCCTTTCAGGGCCATATAGGTATTCATTACAAACTGGTCGGCTACAGGAAGTTCATTCTCTACGCTTAGTTCTTCTTCAATAATAACAAAGCGAAAATCGCCGATGTAGTTCGGATCATTGAAGGCGTGGTAATGAGGATCTAGTTTGATTTCACCTTTTTGCACCATCTCTTCAATCACCAGCCTAAGGAAGTAACTGATGCGCTGCTGCACCCTGAAGCCCAGTTTAAAGCGCACCCTGATGATGTCATCTTTAGCAATCACATGGGCGGTATATTCCATGGTATAGGGCTCATCGGTTACATCCACATTGACAAACCAGTAAAAATCTGCGCGCTTGGGCCTTTTTTGAAGAATAGAATACAGTATTGTCTGCTCTACTTCATCGTCGTTATGCGCTTTGCTTAGATAAACAAGATGGGTAGCAAATTTCGGCAGCGATGTATCCTTACTTAAAGATATCAGCTTGTCTTTATGGCTGTTTACTTTCACAAATTCAATAAGGCGTTTCTTAATCACTGCGGCACGGAAGCACACATACATCAAAGCTATGAAGATAGCGGCAATGAGCAGGGCGATGAAACCACCCTTTGCAAACTTCAGCAGGTTGGAATAGAGGAAGGCAAGTTCTACAACCACAAAAACTGAAAGCACCAGAACGATAAGAATATCATGGACCTTTCTTTTCTTTAAGTAATATCCTAAAAGAATGGTGGTCATGAGCATCGCCAGGTTAATGGCTAAACCATAAGCATTCTCCATGCTGCTTGACTCTTTAAAATACAGAACAACGGCTACGCATCCTAACCAGAGCGACAAATTCACCAGAGGTATATAAATCTGCCCTTTGAAGTTGCTTGGAAATTTCACCGTCATCTTGGGGAATAAGTGCAGGCGAATGGCTTCTGAAACGAGGGTAAAGGCACCGGAAATAACGGCCTGACTTGCTACAATGGTTGCTATGGTTGAAATGGCAATTCCTGCCAGCAAAAACCAATCAGGCATCAGGGCAAAAAACGGTCTTTGATCTTCACCAAGGGTGCGACCATCCATGGTCATCAGCCAGCCGGCCTGTCCCAGGTAATTTAAGACAAGACAAACTTTAACATATATCCATGAAACACGTACATTCTGCTTCCCGCAATGCCCAAGGTCGCTGTACAAAGACTCCGCTCCGGTACTGCACAAAAAAACCGCCCCCAACAAGGCAAATCCTCCTGGATAATGAGCCAGCAGCTGGTATGCATATTTTGGATTAATGGCCGACAGTACATCTGGATGTTGCGTTAATCCAGAGATACCCAGAACGGCAAGCATGGTGAACCAAATCAACATCACCGGGCCGAATGCTTTTCCAACAACGTTGGTACCAACACGTTGAAACAGGAAAATGAGAGAAACAATCAGCAGCACAATGGGAACCGTAGGAATATTGCTGTTGATTGCACTCAAACCTTCGATTGCCGAAGAAACAGAGATAGCAGGTGTGATGATACCGTCTGCCATTGCCATACCACCTCCAACTATTGCTGCAATAATCAGGTTCTTATATCTGCGACGGAGCAACTGATACAATGAAAAGACACCTCCTTCACCTTTATTATCAGCGTTGAGGATAATCCAAACGTATTTAATGGTGGTTTGCAGGGTGAGTGTCCAGAACACGCACGAAACACCTCCGTAAACAAGTTCTTTAGAGATGGTACTATGGCCAATGATGGCTGAAAAAACGTACAGTGGTGAAGTACCGATATCACCAAAGATGATTCCTAAAGTAACAAGCAGACCGGCGCCTGACAGTTTTTGTATGCTATGCTGGTGTGGCATGGATTTAATGGAGCGAATTTAGAAGAAACAGCCGTTTCTGAATCAGGGTTGATTCAGAAAAAAAAGATTGGTCAAAGCCAGCAGTATGACCAGGCGCATCAAGGCATGGGCATGAACAATGCGCAGGCGGTCGAAACGGAAAAACTCCCATATCACTGCCAGAAAATTCAAGGCCGAAGTAATAAGCAGCATGACTCCGAACAGACTATGCTGCTTTGGAAGCCAAAGCAGCAGCACAGGCAGCAGTGAACTGAAGAAAACCAGCAACAGCAAGCGCAGAAGGCGTTTTTCGCCCAAGGCGACGGCCATGGTGGCATATCCATAAATCACATTGCCCTTCTGGGCTACCAGATCCTTGATTCCCTCGCGCATGAACAAAAGCAACATGAAGTACACGCCGTATAAAATCAATTCCTGGCTGTAATGACCATAATGCAATCCTACAGAAACCAATGATATTACAGACAATATCGACGCGCTGATTTCCCTGATTACAGGCTTTTTCTGCAGTTTATGAGAATACAGCCACAGCCCCATGGCAAAAGCACACATAAACAGAAATACCCGAAAACCGGCCATGGCGGCGAGCGATAGCGCCAAAAGATTGAGCAAAACATAAAAGCGAAGGGCGAAATCCTTCCCCAGCAAGCCTTGAATTTTCAATCTTTGGGGATGATTGATGGCATCCCGTTCCAAATCGTAAAAACTGTTGATGATGAATCCTGCAGAAATGATGAAGGAAGTGCAAACTACAATCACATGCAGCCTGCTGTCGTACAAAATCCCCGGAAATCCTGTTTTTTGAGAGAATACAAACGCTGCTGCCAGATATTGAACCAGTAGTGTGAGCAGCACAATCTGCCACCTCACCAACTGCAACAGGGCAATCCATTTCAAGAGCGTACGTGATCTTGAACGGACTTCCATTGTCTAAAAACGATAAATAACTTCTAAACTGTGCCCTTCCAACTTGTGCCGGGCCAGTTCCAAATCCTGAGTGAATCCCAGAATAAATCCTCCACCCCCGCTTCCGCATAATTTCAAAAAGTAGGCGTTAGACTCGATACCTTCTTTCCAAAGTTTTTCGAATGAATCAGGGATCATAGGCCTGAAATTCTCAAGGAACAATGTTGATAATTCCTTAAGATTTTGGAACAAGGGTTTGGGGTCGCGGTTCAGAAAGGCGCGAATACATTCGTCGTTGTATTTGACCAATTGTTGCTTAATCATATTCCGGAACCCTTCGTGTTTCAATTTCTCCAGAAAGATGCTCACCATGCTGCTGGTTTTGCCGGGGGCTCCGGTATCCAACAGAAAGATGCCACCTTTACCGGTGTTGTTTTCCGTAGGTAAGCCTACCGTTCCCAAATCGTCTCTGGAGCGAATCAGCACCGGAAGGTTCAGGTAACATATTAAGGGGTCCAGCCCGCTGCTCTTCCCGTGGAAATGACTTTCCAACCGGGAAAAAACCGTTTTCAGATGCAACAAGGAATCTGCATCGGAACACGCCTCACCTACCGGTTTATCCGCCGCATAACGGTCATAGATGGCCGCCACTACGGCACCGCTGCTTCCTACGCCAAAACCCTGAGGAATGCTGCTGTCAAAGTACATACCCTTGGCCAAATCGGTTTGAAACCTGTCCAGCTCCATGGCGCAAGGCAATTGCTGATTTTGCTCCAGCGAACGAAGGAACAGGTAAAAATCTTCAAGCGCCTTATTCGAGGATTGAGCTTCAGGATGATCCTGTTGCGGAAACAGTATTTTTCCTTTGTAAAAATTGAAAGGTATACTTAATCCCATGGAATCTTCGATGATTCCGTATTCTCCGAACAAGAGAATCTTTGCATAAAAAAGGGGATGTGTATTGTTCATGTTAAAGATGCGCTGCCTGCCGCTATGTTGCTGCAAATATACCGCCCTCTCTCGCAATCCTTTGCCAGATCTACGAATAAGGTTTCCTCAAGGTGCTTGTGCTGCTGTCCTGCATATAATACATGCACATTAGCGCCGGCATCAAGGGTAAAAACAACCGGAATTCCGGTTTGTTCTCGGAATGACCTTATTTTTTGAATGATGCTGAGCGTTTGCGGTTGCATGAGCATGTAAGAAGGACTGGAGCACATCATCATGGCATGCAATTGCAGCGCTTCTGATTCCACCAATGCGACAAAAGATGGTATATCTCCCTCCTGCAGGATGCGCTTCAGCCGGCTCATGTTCCGGTTGGCTTCCTGAAATCTGGCTGCGGCATATGGATGCTCGCTGAGCAAGGCATGGCCCTGGGTACTGCTCACTGACTTGCTTCCCGTTTCTACCAGCATTACGGCATCCATCCATCCTTGAAATACAGGATGCAGCAAAGCATCTACCGCGATGGCATGTTGGTCATTGCTGTCCGGATAATCATCGTGTTGCCCCCACATGGAAACAGCTCCCCTGATGCTGCGACAGGCGCTACCCGAACCCAAACGGGCCAGGTTCGAAGCCAGCACAAAATCCATGGATTGATTGTTCAGCCTGGCGTGAATTTCGGCCATACACAGGGCCAGGGCACCCATTCCTGATGCGGATGATGCGATACCGCTGCTGTGCGGAAAATTGTTCATTGTTGCTACGCTAAACCCATACTCCGTCAGCCATGGCAACAAATCGCCGATGCGCTGCATGAATTCCAGTATTTTGGGCTCAAAAGCGGGCTGATGCACGCCGTCTAAATACACTACCAGGGTTCCAGGGTGCTCTCTGGTGCACAACAGTGTCGTTTCCGTGTACAGGTCGGCAAGGGTAAAACTTAAACTGGCATTGGCTGGAAGCTGTTTGCCTTTTTTTCCCCAGTATTTAACCAGGGCAATGTTGGAAGGGCAACGCCAGGCTGCTTTTTGTATTTCGGGTATGCTTAAGGCCATCGGGCTATTTCTGCTAATTTGAATGAGGTTAAATGTCCGAACACAGCTTCAAAATCGCCGGGATGATACTCTGCCAGGAGGGCATCTCCACCCCAGGCACCCAAACTTTTCATGAATCCCTGGTATTCCGGGAACTGATTTCCCGTGGGGGTCAAGCCCAAAACCTGAGATAACAATTGTTCGTATTGAGACATGGCTCGGTTGAAATCTTCAGCAACAGAGGCTTCCAGGGCTTCTAGGGCCCATTGATTCAACTGATTGCTGAATACGGCCAGCTGATCAATGGCTTCTCTGACATCGGAAACAGAATCCCTGCTGTTTACTTTTTTTCCAAGGAAAACAACCCGATAGTCTTCCAGGAAGCCGGGCAATACAGGCAACGGTTCTATCACCCTTTCTGCGCCATCCAACCGATACAAAACAGGCTGGTCGTGAAACGCGGCTGCTACATCATAACCACTTCCGGGAAAGGAAACATCCATAAGTGCAAATGGGTCGATACCGGACCAGCGGGCAAGATTGGCGATGAGCGCAGAACTGCTGCCCAAGCCCCATTCTTTGCGAAAAGAAGCTTTGATGCGCACCTGCAGGTCGCATAATTCACCACACAAATCTGGCTTTTGCGCTGCAATGAAGTCCAGCATTTGCCTCAATGGACGAAGTACAGATAACATCTCTGAAGGGTCGTCCTGCATCCTGAATTGGCAGTTCATCCATTCTTTACCATCGAAATCAAAACTCTGCCACTGCACTTTGCCATCGCCGGGCGTGACGAGCACTTCAAGATTCTGACGAAACTTCACAGGCAGGGCACATGCCCATGCTCCGGCCAGCACAGCATACTCACCGAAAAGCATAATCTTTCCGGGAGAAGAACAGCGAAACAGGTCCGCCTCTATATCAGCGCTGCTGTTTGGCAAATTGTTCGGCCGGTATTCCGCGTAGTTGACAAAAAATAGCAACGGCAGCACTGTGGCTTACCACTTTGTCTTTGAAGTATTCAACGATGGTTTTCTTTTCGTCTTCGGTAGCCTCCAGTTGGTTCAGGATGTTCAGGAGGTGCATTTTCATATGTCCCTTTTGAATGCCTGTGGTGATGAGCGAACGTATGGCCGAGAAGTTCTGCGCCAAGCCGGCAGCAGCGGTGATCATCATCAATTCAGCCGCGTTCGGATTACCCAACATTGCATGGGCAAATTTCACCATGGGATGCAGCCTGGTAATACCGCCAACCGTGCCCAGTGACATAGGAACTTCTATCCAGAACTTAAATACATCGTTTTCTACCGATGCATGTGTGAGGCTGGTGTACTGACCGCTGCGGGATGCATAGGCGTGCGCACAAGCTTCCACGGCCCTGAAATCATTACCGGTAGCCAAAACCACGGCGTCGATACCATTCATAATTCCCTTGTTATGGGTAACGGCCCTGTAGGGTTCGATTTCCGCTATTCGCACCGCACGGCAAAACTTTTCTGCAAATTCCTGGTTGCTGATACCGCTGCCCTCTTCAATGGCCGAAACCGGACAGGAAACCTCTGCCCTGACAAGACATTCCGGGGTGTAGTTACTTAAAATACACATCACCACCTGGATGCTTCGGTCTTCCATTGGAAGTGCTACTTCCTCCATTAGGGCATTCTGAAAAATTCCTGCACATTCCTCCAGGCAGGAGTTGATGAAGTTCGCCCCCATGCTGTCACAGGTTTCAAAGCGAAGCTCCAGCTGGTAATAGCCCGGTTCTACCTGTGTTTTATCAACCAGCGCCACATCTTTAATTCCGCCTCCGCGCGTCCGCATGTTGGCCGTGATGTGGTTGGTACCCGAGAGGAAATTCGTTTTTATCCGATGGAAGAAATCTGTAAATGACTGCTTATCGGTTCCATTCCAGATAAAATGTACATGACCGATTTTGGTACTTTGCAGCACTTCGGCCTTGAACCCTCCACGTTCTATCCAGAAGTTTGCCGCTTTGGAAGCCGCAGCAACTACTGAACTTTCTTCAATGGCCATGGGAAGGGCATACATACGGCCATTCACTTGGAAATTGGGAGCTACGCCAAAGGGCAGATAGAAATTGGTAAGTGCATTCTCAATAAACTCATCATGAATTTTTTGCAAATCTGGATTGATATGCCAGTATTCTTCGATGGTTCTGAGGGCGCTTTGGGGCTCTGCGCTGTAGTGGGCAATCAACCACTCTATTTTGGCTTGTTTTGACCACTTGCTGAAGCCTTTAACCGGCGCTGTTTGTTTGTTCATGTTGTTGTTACAGGCTTAAGATATTGCCAGGCCAGTTGAAGGCCTTTGATTTCATTTTCAATGTATTGGAAAAGCGCATCTTCCCCTTCCAGTGCCATTTTTAGAAAGGCGGAAGCCTGACCGTAAAGGGCGGGCAGCGGAATTTGACTAATGTGGTAATAGCCATCCAGGAAATTACCGATACCGCCGCTAACAATGATGCTCCGGGCCTTGATGGTTTCCGGCTTACTGGCGTAACGATGCAATACCATTTGCGTCATTTGTTCTGCAGAATGACCAACAGAAGCAATTCCGGCAAAAGCCGCCAGGTGGCCGGCATCATGGCGCAACAGTTCCAGAAGGCTGAAATTGGTACCGCCAAGGGCTCCGAAGTCAACAGATTCCAGCGGCAGGTCGAGCAAAGCATTAAGGCTTTGCGGTCCGAATCCTTGCCCTACTTCTTTAACCATGATGGGCAAGTGAAGGCTGTCCAAGGTTCTTTTGATGGTGTCAAGGGGCGCAACCCTGATCATGTCACCTTCCGGCTGCATCCATTCCTGAAGGGGATTGACGTGAATAATCAACCCGTCGGCTTCAATGCGTTTTATCATTTCTGCAACAGCAGCCATGTTGTTGGCAGCCTGCAATTGTTCCAACTGAGCAATACCCAGATTGGCGAACAGCGGTTGATCGCCCAGCAACGACCGTACCTGAAAATCCGCAAGCGCTTCATCACGGTCCAGCAGAGGCCTGCAGGAACCCAGTCCCATACCCAGTCCAAAATGCCCGGCAGCCTTGGCCAGACGTTGGTTTATCATTCCGGCTTTTGCTGCTCCGCCGGTCATACTGGAAATCCATATGGGGGCTTTCAATACCCTGCCTGCCAATACACGCGGAGGAAGCGCTAATCCATGTGGATGAGGAGCAAATAAGGGTTCATAAAAAAAACGAGGGTCGGCTTCAACCACTTGAGCTTTAAAGGCCAGTTCAATGTGGTCAGATTTTCTTTGGGTTTCGTTGGAGCCGCTCAAAACAGTTTCAAAGTTAACCGCTGTAGTGTTTTTTTGTTTGTGTGCCTTGAAGGTACAAGGTGTATAACTTTCATTCTAATTGACCGAAAGCCGGATATTTTCGCTGCATGAAAAAGTTTCTTTATTTCACTGCGGCCATAGGCATTTTTTCCTGGTACGGATGCCAGAATCATGGCGTTCCGGCCAACCCGAACAGCACGCACTTTGGCAGCGAATTTTCAGATTCAACCGGCTTTTCTGCCGCTGATGCCCTTAGCCGCGTTGATTCTTTGAAAGGAGATGTAACAATTTCCGGCAAGGTATCCAACGTATGTCAGACTGAAGGATGTTGGTTCAATTTAAGCCTTGACAGCAATCGCCTGCTGTTTGTTGATTTCAACCATCAATTCACCGTACCCAGGAATATTGCGGGTAAAGATGTTCTGGTGCACGGCCGATTTTATCAGGATACCCTTTCTGTAGAACAACAGAAACACCTTGCTGCAGATGCAGGAAAATCAAAAGCAGAAACAGATCTGATTCAAACGCCTAAGGTAGAATTAAATTTTCGTGCCTTTGGGGTGAAAATGATCAGCAAAACGCAACCATGAGCCAGCATGGTCCGCTGGTAATTATGTTCACCGATGGCTCCGCACTTGGGAATCCTGGTCCGGCTGGTCTGGGCGTGGTACTCATGAGTGGTGCACACCGCCTGGAAATTTCGCAGGGTTTTCGCCTGAGCACGAACAACCGCATGGAATTGCTGGCGGTGATTGTAGGTTTAGAAGCTTTAAAGAAACCGGATTGCAAGGTTCAAGTACATACCGATTCCAAATATGTACACGATGCGGTAAGTAAGGGCTGGCTGCGGCAATGGCAGCGCAATGGCTGGCGAACAGCCCAGAAATCGCCGGTAAAGAATCCTGACTTATGGAAGCGCTTTATGATTGTTGAAGCGCAACATCAAATTGAATTTGTATGGGTAAAAGGACATGCCGGAATCCCTGAAAATGAACGCTGTGATGTTTTGGCAACAACAGCTGCATCGGGAAAGAACCTGATGGAAGACGACGGATATTTAGCCGGCATTGCGTCCGGCGATGTGCTACTTTAATGTTGCGATGCGTTTTTTAGCAGGGTCATGGCATGCAGCCTTGCTGAATTACCGGGGTCTTTTCCACTGATCATTACAGCCAATTCTTCCACGCGTTCCGATTCTGCAAGTTTTCTCAGTGCCGAGCCTGGCTTATCACCATCTTTTTCCTTGAACACATAAAAATGTGCATGCGCGGCACCTGCTACCTGAGGCAGATGTGTGATGGCTATCACTTGATGGGCCGCGGCCATTTGACGCATCATACTGCCAAATTTCGAAGCCACTTCTCCTGATACACCTGAATCAGCTTCATCGAATACCAATAAGGGCATATGCGCCTGCCTGGCACTCACACACTGTATGGCAAACATCAGTCGCGCCAGTTCACCTCCGGAAGCTACGCGACTCAATGAATTCAATGGCAGCGCGGAAGATGAACGAAACCGGAACATTACCTGATCTGCGCCATAGGGCCCTGGTTCAGGCAACGGCTCTAAAGACACTTCCAACTGAGCATCCTGCATTTCAAGCTGTTGCAGCAGCTCAGTAACCTGCGCCGCGAAACTGGTTTTCCCCTGCATGCGGCTTTCGGTTATTTCTCCTGCCAGCACCAGTAATTCTTGCTGCAATTGTGCACAACGGGCCTTTACTTCAATAATCAGGTCCTGTAGGGAATCACCCTCCTGAAGTCGCTGCGCCAGTTCGTCCATATAATCGCAGAGCGCCTCCGTATTGTTTTTCTGGTGTTTCTTCAACAAGGCCTGCAAACGAAAGTGTCTATCGTTCAGTGATTCAAGCTGTTCGGGAGCAACTGCTTCAAGCGAAGTAAAGCCACTGAGCGAAGCAGAAATATCGCGTAATTCATTGAACAACAGTTCAGCACGCTCGTGCAATTCGGCAAGCTTGGCACTGAATTTGGATCCTGTTTTCAACACATTGCGCAGGCGTGCAACGCTGCTGATCAGCCCATGTTCAGATTGATCAAGCATATCTGCAGCCTCCCAGGCTGTCCGGGAAATTTCGGCGCCATGCGTGAGTGCGGCTATTTCTGAATCCAACTGCTGTTCTTCATTTGGCTGGGGTTGAAATTGCTCCAGTTCCTGATATTGAAATTGCAGGTAATCTCGCTCCTTGAGCCAGGCGGTCTGCTCTGCCAACAGTTGTTCACTGTGTTCCTGTGCGGCGCGAAACTGCTGGTAAAGCCTTGCATATCGCCCCAGTAAATTTCGATTACCGGCATAATCATCCAGGAGGGTGCGCTGCCTGTTGGCATCCTGTAGGTTGATGATGGCATGTTGGGTTTGAATTTCTACCAGCCACTCCCCGATTGTTTTCATTTGCTGGAGGGAAGCCGGAGTATCATTAATAAACGACCTTGACTTACCGCCGGGTACCACTTCCCTGCGCAATACCAGCTTCGCGTCCCAGTCGAGATCCTGTTCCTCAAACCAGGGCTTTAAATGAGTATCTTCCAGATGAAATAGACCCTCAACAACACATTTTTCATCTTGGGCCAGCAGCACAGTCTGGTCTGCCCGATTTCCGAGAATCAGACCCAATGCACCAAGCAAAATGGATTTTCCAGCTCCGGTTTCACCCGTAATCACATTCAGCCCCTGTTCAGGTTTGAATACCAAACTCCTGATTAAGGCGTAGTTTTTAACCCTGAGTTCCTGTAACATTTACCGCGTAAGAATATTGGCCAGTTCCCAAAGATGTTCGTTGATGTCTTTTTTGCGGTTGATGGCTTCGGCAAATGGGGTAAAGGTGATTTCATTGTTCACTACCCCCACGGCCATACTGCGTTTGCCTTCAAACAGGGCCTTTACGGCATGCGCACCCAACCTGGATGCAAGAATTCTGTCGTTGGCCGTTGGCATTCCGCCTCTTTGTATGTGCCCAAGAACGGTCACCCTGGTATCTGAATCGGGATAAATCTTTTTGAACTTTTCGGCAAGGATGTACGCATTTCCTTCTTCATCGCCTTCCGCCACAATAAAGATGGAAAAGGCTTTCTTTCGTTTCTTGCTGCCATAGCGTTCTATAAAGGCTTCCGATTCATGGATGCGTTCGGGAATGAAGATGGCTTCTGCACCGCCGGCAAGTCCGGCATTCATGGCAATATGACCGGAATGGCGGCCCATTACTTCAATAAAAAACACCCGGTTATGCGCATCGGCCGTATCGCGCACCTTATCGATGGCATCGAGGGCCGTATTCACCGCGGTATCAAAACCTATGGTATAGTCGGTTCCAAACAAGTCATTATCAATGGTACCGGGACAACCAATGGATGGAATGCCATGTTCCTGTTCAAAGTACATTGCTCCGGTATAGGTTCCGTTGCCACCAATGCAAACCAAACCGTCTATTCCTCGTCGTTTCAGGTTTTCGGCAGCTTTTTTTCTTCCTTCAGGGGTGGTAAACTCCTTGCTGCGGGCCGATTTCAGAATCGTTCCCCCAAACTGAATCACATTTGAAACACTTTCAGGCATCAATACCTGAATATCATCTTCAATCATCCCTTCATAGCCGCGCATAATACCATAAGTTTCCAAACCATAATGAACGCCGGCGCGCACTACTGCCCTGATACAGGCATTCATACCCGGCGCATCACCTCCTGAAGTAAATACTGCTATTCTTTTTACCATAAATCTCTTGCTGAAACGGAGTTCGAATATAAAGTCAAAATAAAAAGCCCCGACGCAGTGCCGGGGCTTTTTCAGAAAGAAGTGCAGCGCTTGGCTTACAGTCCTTTGTAAGAAATTACGTATTTGTCGTTGTTGTTACCGGTAGTCAGCACCAGGTCAGTTACGTTCACCAGAAAGTAAGGGAACGTAACGTTCTGGCCTGTTTTCACCATAATCACATCACCTTTAGCAATGTTGGTAACGGTGTTGGCAGCAGATGACGACTTGGCATTCCACAGGTCAACCAACTGTTGGTTTGTAGAGGTAGCAGTGTAATCGGCTGCAGTTACCTTAACGAACTTAGAACCATTACCGCTCGTCCAGCTTTGTGAGAATGTGTAGGTATTGGATGTGTTGGTGGTGGTCATGTCTTTGATATCCTTGCGGGCTTCAGCAGAATCTGAGCGCATTTGGACACCGGCAACCAGGTTGTAGGCACCGGAATTCGGGCCAATCATGTTGTTGATTTCCTGACCAGCTGATTCGCTCAGGTTTTCTATTGGAGCTATCACGGTAACGGTTACTGACTTGCTGTCGGTTTCTCCATTTTCCAGGGCCACTGTAAAGCTCAGGGTAATTTTATCGTTCACGGAACCGTTCACGGTAAAAGTCCAGTCGTAATTAAGCGATGAAGCATTAAGTACTGTGTCTTTCAGGGCCGCTGCTACGCCGCCGTTGGTTGCAATTTTCACGGTGAACTGCTTCAGCTTTTCGCCTGAAGGAGCAGTAGCAACTACGCCAAATTTCAATTTGGTGCCGTTCTCGCTTTTCACGTCAACTGCGGTATAACCTGCTGCAGAGTTCAGGGTGATGGTTGGTTTTGGCTTGATGGGATCATCTTCGCCGCAGGCGCTCAGGAATGCCAGACCGGCAGCCGCGCACACAAGGGTGTAGTTGAATAAACGTTTCATATTGGTGATTTCTGTTTTTAAATTCTGAATTGCAAAGTTGCATTGTTGGCTCTGAAATACAAAACCGCTCCTACCAACATCAACCCGTTGCCTCGATTCATGTTGCTTTACTTCCGATAAATCTGCCAAAACGCTGCCTTATGCGCCAATTTGACATCGTACCATCCAATCAATACACCAAGCACCGGCAGCGCCCCTTCACCTACAAATGATGGTTGTTTGAGTAATAGGGGTTCGGTTCATTCCCTCAGACCCTAAATTGCCGCTCCGTTTGGCATATTAGTTGAACGGGCGCAATCACGAAAATTATGTTTGACCCCAAGCAGGTGAATTTTATCATTAACGACGAACATGCAGATGCGGAAAATGGTGGCGATTTCATCCCTTTATTCAGCAAACAGGAAGAAGATGAAATCAATAAAGAAAAACTTCCTGAAGAGCTTCCCATATTACCGATCCGGAACACAGTACTTTTTCCCGGTGTAGTATTTCCCATTACGGTAGGGCGTGATAAAAGCATTAAGCTGATTAAAGAAGCCAATAAAGGCAATAAGATTATTGGTGTTTGTGCGCAAAAGGATTCCTCTGTAGAAGATCCGGGTGCTGAAGATTTGTATCCTGTAGGCACCATGGCCGTCATCATGAAGGTTTTGCGCATGCCTGACGGCAATACAACCCTGATTATTCAGGGCCGAAGAAAGTTCCAGCTTGGTGCCATTACCCAGGTTGAGCCCTATCTGCGAGCAAAAATCACCCCGCTTGACGATATAAAAATTAAAGAAGACAAGGGTTTCAGGGCCCTGATGGATACGCTAAAGGAAACAGCGCTGCAAATCATTGAACTCAGTCCGAATATTCCCAGTGAAGCGGCTACTGCAATTCGCAATATTGACAGTAATCGCTTCCTGGTCAACTTTGCGGCCAGCAACCTGAATGTTGATATTAAAGACAAGCAGGAGATCCTGAATAGCGATTCTCTGAAGCAACGTGCTGAACTGGTTCTTGAACACCTCACCAGGGAACTGCAGATGGTGGAGCTGAAAGATCAGATTCAGAATAAGGTTCGAACGGATATTGACAAACAACAGAAAGAATATTTTCTTCAGCAACAAATTCGCGCCATTCAGGAGGAACTGGGACAGGAAAGCCCGGACAAAGAAATCCAGTCGCTGAGAGACAAAGGCAACGAGAAAATCTGGTCTAAAGAGGTTCATGAACATTTCAACCGCGAACTTGACCGCATTTTGCGTATCAACCCGGCCTCCCCGGATTATTCTGTAGGCTTAAATTATGTGCAGTTGCTGCTGGACCTACCCTGGGGCGATTACAGTTTAGACTCATTTGATGTTGCTCATGCCGCCAAAATTCTGGATGAAGACCATTTTGGTTTAGAGAAAGTAAAAAAACGCATCCTGGAATACCTGGCCGTAATCAAATTGAAGGGCGACATGAAAAGTCCGATAATTTGCCTGTATGGCCCTCCAGGTGTTGGCAAAACCAGCCTGGGACGAAGCATAGCGCGCGCTATTGGGCGCAAGTATGTGCGCATGAGCCTGGGCGGCCTTCACGATGAATCAGAAATTCGAGGCCATCGGAAAACCTACATTGGAGCCATGCCCGGGCGTATCATTCAAAACCTGAAAAAAGCAGGTACCAGCAATCCCGTTTTCGTTTTGGATGAAGTGGATAAAATGGGACGTGATTTTAGGGGAGACCCCAGTTCTGCCCTTTTGGAGGTGCTGGATCCAGAACAGAATACCCATTTCTACGACAATTACATCGAAGTTGATTACGACCTGAGCAAGGTGATGTTCATTGCTACGGCAAACAACCTCGACTCCATACAACCCGCCCTGCTCGACCGGATGGAAGTTATCGAAATTGCAGGGTATACCGTTGAAGAGAAAATACAAATAGCCAAAAAATACCTCGTACCAAAACAACGAGAAGCCCATGGACTGAAGGCATCAGACCTGAAGCTTGGCGACAAGGTTATTGAAGCCATCGTAGATCAGTACACCCTGGAAAGTGGCGTGCGCGGATTGGAAAAGCGGATTGCAACCATTGCCAGGTACCTGGCCCGGAAAAAAGTGAGTGGCGAGGCATACAAAGCGTCCCTGAGTATTGCAGACATACAGCTGATACTCGGTTCTGAAAAAATTGAGCGTGAGCAATATGAAGACAACGATCATGCGGGCGTGGTAACAGGACTGGCCTGGAGCCAAAGCGGTGGGTCGGTGCTGTTTGTAGAAAGTGCCATAACGGCTGGAAAGGGAAATCTGGTGTTAACCGGGCAATTGGGCGATGTGATGAAAGAAAGCGCAACACTGGCACGCACCTTTATCAAGTCAAAGGCTCATATCCTTGGTATCGATTCATCCCTATTTGATGCAGTAGATATCCACATTCATTTTCCTGCCGGCGCCATACCGAAAGACGGCCCGTCGGCGGGTGTTACCATCCTAACGGCTCTGGCTTCTTTGTTTACCCAGCGCAAGGTGCGCGCTAAACTGGCCATGACCGGTGAAATTACCCTGCGCGGCAAGGTGCTTCCCGTAGGAGGCATCAAAGAGAAAATCCTGGCCGCAAAAAGAGCAGGAATTACTGATGTGCTGCTTTGCGAAGGAAACAGGAAGGATATAGAAGACATCAACCCTGACTATGTGCGCGACATGCGCTTCCATTATGTAAAAAATATGGAAGAGGTGCTGGATATTGCACTGACCAAAGAACAGGTTTCACTTCCTATTGACTTGGCTTCATTCATTAAGAAGGCCGTTGAAACGAAGTCCTGATGAACATGCAGCAGGGAAATTGGTTATCATTGTATCTATGATTCTGAATAAACTTTTATCCTACCTCACTTTCAGAAAACAAGAAGGTGAAACAAATAATTCCTTCCTGCGAACCATGCACCGCATCAACCGAATCAGCATCCTGATGTTCCTGGTTGGCATAGCAGTGTTGATTTACAAATGGACCCGTTGAAACGCTTTTCATCATCCGTTCGGAAATGCCTACCTTCAATTTGGGAAAGATGGATTCGGTTCAACCGCTCCCCCCGTCCCTACCTTGTTTGGTGTTACGGAACGAACGAACATAAACATTTACCTAATCTAAAGAACAAATAACCACATGGGTATCGGATACATCCTCCTCACCGTCCTGATCATCGTTATGAGCTTAGCGGTATCAGCGCGTTTAAAAAGCAAGTTTCGCCACTACAGTGAAGTATTTCTGGAAAATGGCATGAGCGGCTATGAAGTAGCCAGTAAAATGTTGGAAGACCATGGAATCTATGACGTCAAGGTTGTGCATGTGGAAGGCGAACTTACAGACCACTACAATCCTTTGAACAAAACGGTAAATCTGAGCGAATCGGTTTACCATCAGCGCAATGCGGCAGCAGCCGCTGTAGCAGCGCACGAATGCGGTCATGCCGTGCAACATGCGCAGGCGTATTCCTTGCTTCAGCTTAGAAGCAAACTCGTGCCCTTGCAAAATGCCAGTGGCAGGATTTTAAACATGGTAATGATTTTCTCTCTTTTTTTGGGAGGCGCCATTTCATCAATGTTCACTGCCCAAATGGTATTGGGAATTATTGTAGCCTGCTATGGTGTCATTCTGGCATTCTCACTGGTAACACTTCCGGTTGAATTTGATGCCAGCCGCCGCGCATTGGCCTGGATGCAGAACAGAGGCGTTGTGAACAGCCGCGAATACGACGGCGCCAAAGATTCATTAAAATGGGCCGCCATGACCTATCTGGTTGCCGCATTTGGCTCTTTGCTAACCTTCCTGTATTTCCTGTTGCAGTTCCTTGGAGCTGGTGACCGCGACTAAAAATATCTTCCTAACCCTGAGCCTGCTGGTGGGTTTTGCATTAAAAGCCCAACAAACCCAGCAGGTTCAGCTGAACATCAGGGCTCTGGACGATCGCTTCGGGCGAAGCATGATGGTTGCACCCTGTTTCTATTATTCCAATCCGGTGGAAGCCTGCCAGAATTTCGGCGCCGGGGAAACACCACTGTCAAAAACAAGCATTCATTTACCCCATACCATGGGCAAACTTCATGATACAGCCTATGGTTATCTGTTCTACGGAGCAGCCGAACATCCATTTTCCCCCGGCTACCTGATGTTCCTCATTGGAAACAACAGGCGTCTGGAACTTCCGCACCCTATTTGGGTAGACCGCAACAACAACCTGGATTTCAGCGACGACGGTCCTCCAGATACATCCGTTTATTACAAGCGTTTCCTGGATATCAGCATTCCCGGAACCAAACCCGGTCAGGGTGATTATGCAGTGCGACTGTCGCGATTTCCCGTTGACTCATTTTTCAGTTTCAAAAACATGGTCAACACCTTTTATGGCGCATCCAAAGGCACCAAACGCTTTGCCGATGCGAACCACAGTTTTCGTGAACAACGCCTGAATATTCTGGCTGCAGATGTGCGGTTTGTTGCCAACAACGGCGTTGCGGATTCTTTCCGCATTGGTTTAAAAGACGTGAACTGCAATGGATACTTTAACGAAGCAGGTGTTGACGAATTGCTTGTTGGGCGTTATGGTGAAACCCTCCCTTCAGAACAGGCCCAGTTGTTATCAGATAAACAAACACAGGAAATCGAATGGGAATTACATCGTTACCAGGTTTCTAACCTCGCCTCTGATGGTCGTTCCATGCAGCTGTTCCAATTAAAACAATCTGTTTTGGAACAATCATTCAAACCCGGAAAAAGACTGCCGCGCTTTAGGTTTCAAATGGTAAACCGTCAAGCAAAACAGCAAATACGTTCCTTTAAAGGCAAACCGCTGTACCTGTACATATGGAATTCAAACAAGGCTCAGTTCAAACAAGACAGTGCCGCTTTGAATAAACTGGTTACTCAACATCCTGAAATCCAGGTTCTATGTCTCAATTATGGAGACAGCCCTAAATGGATTGCCAAATTCAATCAGTACTACAATACTAAATGGTTGATGGGATTTTCTTCATCTTATATAAACGATAAATTGAAGATTCAGTATATACCATGGGGAATCTTCCTGGATCGCAAACAAAAAGTAGTGCTTCCATTGGTTCACCCTCGTGCTTTACTGGAGCACATGAGCAATATCAGAAGCTAAGCGTGCCTCCGTAATGTGAAAATGATTAAGTTTGCACGCCTTACACGTTAAGAAATGAACCGTAATGTATTAACCGCGGTGCTTGCCGTATTGCTGGCAGGAAGTTTCGCAGGAAACGCCTACTTGTTTATGCAGCACCAGAAATTGAGTAAATCATCCAGTGAGCGGGATTCAGCCGTTGCGCTGCGCGACAGCCTTCAACGCGTGCTGTTGAACATGCGTGATTCACTGGAACAGATGATTTCCACACGCGAAGAGAACCAAAGGCTGGCTGCTAAAATCCAGGAGCTTGAAGGTTCTTCCGCTGCACTGGCAGCGAAGGAAGCCTCTTACCTGGCAAGAATCAAACAGCTGCAGAAAGCCATCGGCAACATGAGTCCCGCTCAGATTGAGAAATTCAAATCTGAACTGACTGCTAAGGCTGACGAAATCAAGAAACTGCAGGATTTGTTGCTCCGCGCCCAGCTGGATAAAGAACAAATTGCCCGGCAGGCTGAAACTGATCGGGCTTCCATGGAATCTGAAAATCGATCTATGAAGGATAAAATTGCCAAAGGTCAATCGCTGCAATTCGGTCCGGTGCTCACCTTCGGTATCAGAAACAAAAATGGCCAGCAGGAAGAAACCTTTAAATCGAAATCCATTGACCGTTTAAAAATCACCTTCGACATCATTCAGAATCCTCTGGTTGAGCAACCTGTGGAGCAGGAAGTAAAAATAAGGATTGTAGGTCCGGAAGGTGAAATCCTCACCAAGGATAATAAAAGCCTGTCCGACAAAAGCAGTCTGTTCTCGCTGAAAGAAACAGTTGTGTTTGACGGCGAACAGCAAAAAGTGAAATTGTATTTCACCTCCGCATCTTTCAAAAAAGGTAAATACACTGTTGAGTTGTGGGCGGATGAATTGATGAAACAAAAAAACACCTTTACCCTCGAGTAAAGCAAAACAACTATGAACATTAAAAAGCCACATCATAGGATGTGGCTTTTTTGTTTTTACAGGCTCAGGATTAATTGATTCCGAAGCAAATCATCTAAATCTTCCCGCTTGCGGATTAAGTGCGCCTGTCCATCCAGAAGCAATACTTCTGCGGGCCTTAATCGGGAATTGTATTGATTGGCCATAGCAAAACCATAGGCACCGGCATTGAATATCGCCAGCAAGTCCCCTTCCCTCACCTCGTTCAGCTTGCGATCGTAGGCAAAGGTGTCGGTTTCGCAGATATAGCCCACCACCGAATAAAGCCTGGTTGCACCCTCAGGATTACTCAGGTTCTGAATTCGATGGTAGGCTTGATAAAACATGGGTCGAATCAGGTGATTTTGCCCAGAATTCACGCCAACAAACACCGTAGAAGTGGTTTGCTTCACCACATTTGCACGCACAAGGAGGAGTCCGGCCTCGCTTACCAGGTATTTGCCTGGTTCAAATTTAAGTTCAAGTTCTCGGCCATAGGTAGCGCAAAACGCACTGAAAACCTGCGCGATTTTTTGGCCCGTTTCCTCAATGTCTGTAGCTGGTTCCCCTTCCTTATATGGCACCTTGAAACCACTGCCAAAATCGAGGTAATCAAGCTCACTGAATTGAACAGCGGCTTCAAAAAGTAGTTCGGCGCCGCGCAAAAACACATCGGCATCGAGAATATCGCTGCCCGTGTGCATGTGCAAGCCTTCTATTCTGATATTCAGCAATTCAACCAGCCTTAATACATGGCGCAACTGATGAATGGATATGCCGAACTTAGAGTCTATGTGGCCTACTGAAATTTGAGCATGTCCACCGGCCATGATATGGGGGTTTATCCTTACGCAACATGCATAAGTATTGCCGTATTGCATCCCGAATTGCTCTAAAATACGGAGGTTGTCAATATTGATACGAACCCCAAGCGCCACCGCCTGCTGAACCTCACTGAAATCTACCGAGTTTGGCGTATAGATGATGTCATGTGGTTGGAAACCTGCTAGAATACCCAACTGTACCTCTTCTATGGAAACTGCATCCAGTCCGGCGCCTTCTGATTTCAGCAACTTCATGATGCTGATGTTCGCATTGGCCTTGCAGGCGTAATGGAGCCGTATACGAATACCGGAAAAGGCTGATTTCAACTTATGATATCGTGCTTTAATGGTGGCAGCATCATACACATATAGTGGAGTTCCAAACTGATTTGCCAGTTCGTTGATGTTTACTCCGGAACATTCATAATTATTGTTTTGGTGATTCAGTTGAAGCATGGCTGCGTTTTTTTATAAAAAAGAAGGGCGAAGCAATCTGCTCCGCCCTTCAGGAAAATGATTGTTCAGCGGAAGCTTATTTCTTCCCGCGTTTACCACCAAAGTCGATAACGATGGGGGTTGCAATGCAAATGGATGAATAAGTACCTACAACTACACCAATCAACAGTGCGAGGGAGAAACCTTTCAGCACATCGCCACCAAACAGGAACAGCACAATCAACACCACAAATACGGTCAGTGATGTAACAATGGTTCGGTTCAGTGTTTGGTTAATGGCCATGTTGATCAGCGAACTTTCGTTTTTATCCGTGCGGTGCTCGTTCAGGTATTCCCTGATACGGTCAAACACAATCACCGTATCGTTGATGGAGTAACCAACCAGCGTAAGCAGGGCCGCAATCAGGTGCTGATCTATTTCGAGCGGGAAAGGCAGGATTCCCTGGAAGATGGCGAAGAACGACAACACCACCAAAACGTCGTGAATCAGGGCAACGGTGGCACCCAAACCGTAGGCGATGTTGCGGAATCGGAATACGATGTAGGCGAAGATACCCACGATGGCCAAAATGACCATGGTGATGCTCTTGTTGCGTGTATTGGCTGCAATGGCGGGGCCTACCTTACTGGTAGCCAGGATGGGTCCTTCGCCGGTGCTGTTTTTTGTCAGTTCAAAACCTTTCAGCGCGTTCAGCACAGCATTGCCTACAGAATCGCGGGCTTCTTTCATGTCTGTGTTGATCATGTAGCTGGTAACGATTTTGAATTGTCCGTCATTACCGATGGTTTTCACCTCATTGCTGGATCCTTTAAGATTATCATCCAAAGATTTTTTCAAATCGGCTACGTTGTAATCTTTAGAAGGATTGGTTTGAATTTGGAAAGACCAACCTCCTTTAAAATCAAGACCGGCAGGAATGCCACCCCTGGTAAAGAACGCTACGGCGCCGGCAGCAATGAACAGACCAGAAAGGATGTAATACTTTTTCCTGTTCTTCACAAAGTTGATATTCTTTCCGCTCAGCACGTTATCGCTGTAAGGGAAGGAGAATTTGATATCTTTACCCTTAGCCATGCGGTTTTCAATCAGCATCCTGGTTACCAGCAGCGCGGTAAACATAGAACTGAAGATACCGATTACCAGGATGATGGCAAAACCATAGGCAGGACCTGCACCGGTAAACGTCAGGATAACGCCCGCCAGAAGTGTGGTAAGGTTAGAATCCACAATCGCGCTTAAGGCCGCCTGGAAACCATTAGTTACTGCAGTTCTCAGCGATTTCCCATCGCGAAGTTCATCTTTAATACGTTCGTAAATCAACACGTTGGCATCCACCGCCATACCGATGGTCAGTACGATACCGGCCATACCTGGCAAGGTCAGGGCCGCGCCGTATGAAGACAGAACGCCAAGAATCAGGAAGATGTTGGCAAATACGGCAATGATGGAAATCACACCACCTCTGTTATAATACAGAATCATGAAGAGGATTACGGCCATGAAACCGAGTATCAGCGACCAGGATCCATTGCGGATGGCCTCTTTACCCAAAGAAGGACCTACCACATCGCTGGCCACAATTTTTGCGGGAGCGGGAAGCTTACCTGCCTTCAACACATTGGCCAAATCCTCGGCTTCCTTCACATCAAAGCTTCCTGTAATCTGGCTTTGGCCTCCAGTTATTTTAGATTGAACAGTAGGCGCTGAATATATCTTATCGTCTAGTACGATGGCCACGCATCGGTCAAGGTTATCGCCTGTAACCTGGGCCCACTCATTGGCAGCGGCAGGGTACATGCGCATATTGATTTCAATTTCACCGGTCTGGCTGGTGCTGGCGAACGCGTCGCTAATCAAGTTCTGGTCGCCGGAAATGGCAGGCTTACCCAATTTATTATATTTCAGGAAATACAGACCATAAACGTTGGTACCATCCGCGATGGGTTTGGCATCCCAGACCACTTTAACGTCGAAAGGCAGCACCTTCTTCACCAGCGGATGCTCGAGGATGGCCATAACCTTAGCCTGATTTTCCTTAGTGGCCAGCGCCAGTCGAGCACCGGGGAACACCCTGCCCTGCTGGTCTGAGTTGGGCTGAAGAATTTTCATCAAAGGGCTGTTGGCAATTTTGCTGTCGGCAGCCTTTTGTTCCTTCTGTTGTTTTGCTTTTGCGAGAGAATCGCTGCGCTTTCTCGCTACGGAATCAGCAGCGGTAGCGGCAACGGCAGCGGTGGTATCTTTTTTGGCAGCAAGAGCAGCTGAATCTTTTTTAGCGCTGGTATCTTTAGGCATGCCCAGGTCGGCAGATGCTTCGTAGGCTGCTTTCAGATATTTCAGGGCCTGGTAGCCATTCTTCTCGCTGTTGTCATAAGTTTCCCAAAATTCCAGACGGGCAGATTTTTCAAGCAGGTCTTCCATCCGTTTGGGATTATCCACACCGGGAAGTTCAACGGAAATACGACCACCGTCCAATTGCTGAATGGTAGGTTGTGTAACGTTGCTCTGGTTGATACGTTTTTCAATTACGCTGTACACACGATCAACAGCGCTGGTCGCTTCCTTCTTAATGTAGTTCACCACCTGAGCATCTGTGCTGGTGAAGGTGATGTACTGCCTGTTATCGGTGTTGGCAAAAAGATTGGCCAACTTTTTACCGTTGGTCACGCGGTTGTATTCTGTGGCAAAAATTTCCACAAAATCACCACTCTGTTTATTCATCTGATCCTGAGTGGTTTTTAAAGCTTTCAGCAGATCAGCGTCTTCTTTATTGTTAGACAAACCACGGATGATCTCGCTTTTTTCCACTTCAAGAATCACGTTCATCCCACCGCGGAGGTCAAGTCCGAGGTTGATTTCGCGCTGTTTGCACTCGAAATAGTTAAACTTAGCAAAACCCAGGTTGTAGATGTTGGTACGACCAACAGAATCTACATAGTTGTTGTACACTCGGGGGTTGTACACTCCATTCTTGGTGGCTGCCCGTTTCGCCTTGTCCTCAAATCTGCGCACCACCCAGGTGAACGACAGCTGGTACACGCAGGCCAGGGCCAGGATGATGGAGATGCCAATGACGGTTCCTTTATTCTTCATTTCAGTTAAGTACCTTTACAGATAAGGTCGCGAAAATAAAGAAAAACCGCCTCTTACCAAGCAGGCATCCATAGCTGTTTTTGCACCGGCTAACTCTGGGCTTTTCAGCCATCTTGCCTACTTTTAATATCTTTGCCTAAACAAACTGGCTTATGCGTACCTTGAAAATCGTTGAAGCACCATCAGAAAACGGAGCAGGAAAACGAGGCGCTTCCCTGGGTCCACAAGCCGTTGTATTGCAAGCCCGTCAGGAAGGCTTCGCTGCATTGGAGGAAATTAGCAGGGTGCTTGTACCCGATTTAAACCACCAGTTTGAATACCAAAGCCCCTTCCCTTTTGCCAGAAATATTGATCACCTGGCCGTTGCTCAGGGTATGGTTGCTTCTTATGTGGAAGATATTATCGGTGATGCTGATACACCACTAATCTTTTCCGGCGACCACAGCAATGCCATTGGAGCCTTTTCAGGACTTAAAAACCATAATCCCGAAAAGCGCATCGGCCTGATATGGATTGATGCCCACCTGGACCTGCACAATCCCCTGACCACGCCCTCAGGAAATGTACATGGCATGGCGGTAAACGCACTGCTGGCAACTCCGGAAGGATTTCAATACCCCGCAAAAAACAAGCCCGATGAGGAAACCATGATGCTGTGGAACCAGCTCAGAACCTTGGGCAGCCATCAGGTGGACGGAAAGGTGCTTCCCTCCGATCTGGTATTTATCGGCATCCGCGACTACGAAAAAGAAGAACGTGCCCTGGCTGAACAGCTGGGCATTCGCATATTCTATGCTACTGAGGTAATGGAACGCGGCATTAAACTGGTATTGCAGGACGCCCTGAAGCATCTGGAGCACTGCGAACAATGGTATGTTTCTTTTGATGTGGATTCTCTGGATACTTCCGTTTCAACAGGCACCGGCACTCCTGTTGACGGGGGATTAAGCCTTCAGGATGCCGCACATCTGTTCCATGAGCTGTTTCCGCATCCCAAAACAGCGGCCTTTGAAATCACCGAAATCAATCCCCTGTTGGATCAGAAGAACAGCATGGCCTCCGCGGTGGTGCGCTTGCTCAGAGAGGTCCTTTAAAGATTTCGAATATCACAAGCCCTGCAGCCAGGTCAGGGTATCCACGCCGTCGGCATAGTCGTTCAGGCCGGGACGCTGCGTAGTTCCGGGCAGGGTATCGCAACAAGAAGCAGTGCCCACCACGCATTGTATTTCTTCGCGATGTTGGTTTATCACTGCTGCTGCAATTGTTTCATTGTTATAAAACGAATAATGTAGTACCCCTACCGGACTGTACAGTTTCTCATCTTCCTTAAGCAGCACAAAACCATTATCCAGATGCCAATCCAGGTTCATCAGCAGGATGGCTTTATGGTAGTGGTAGTTGTTGGCGTATTTGTTGTGGTTGATGATATGGGCCCAGGTTTCCATGAACGGAAACAAGGTGCGCGGGTCAAAACCTTCGGGAAGGAAGATATGGGTCACATTTCTGCAACCAAGTCCATAGTAGCGGAACAGATCGTCGGGCAGCGCCTTCAGTGTGCTTTCGGGTTCATTGGGAGCAATAAACGCTACTGAATTACGGTTTTTCCGGATGATGTGGGGCATATGGCCGAAATACTGTTTGAAGTAACGGGCGGAGTTGTTGCTGCCCGTGGCGATGGCCGCCTCTACCCCTTTCAGTTGCTCGGTTTCTTCCATGATTTGTCCGGCAGGCAACCCGTATTCGCGGGCAAAGCGCATCACTTCGCGCATGAGTACCTGATCATCGGACGATAACTTCACCAGGGCATGATGTCCCGAGGCCAGCACGCACAGCAGATCGTGGAGTCCTACGAGCGGAATATTACCGGCCATGAGGATGCCTACTTTTTTAGGATGGGTGCCTAGCTGCATCCCCTGAAGCCAGGAGGCAACAGATTCCGGCTGAAGCGCCTCTGCCCAGGTTTCCAGACAAAATTCCACCTGTTCGCGGCTGAACCAGGGATTGCGGATACCGGCTTCCTCGATTACCTGCTGCCAGTGCTCGTCGGTATTATAGCCGGAAAAGTGGCGACCCAGCGCGGCAAAAAAATCTGCTTCCATTGGTAACGCAAAAGTAGCTTTCCGCGTTACACGCTTAACTTTGAAGCGGGAATGTTTAAAAAATTACTTTTCACAGCAGCGGCCTTAGTGCTTGGTGAAGCCGCAACAGCCCAGCAGGGGTTTCGCTTGGGCATAACCGGTGGCGCCAATATTTCCAGGGCGAATCCCATCGATACACTGCCGCGCAATTTCTCCAGAAGGAATAAATCCGGCATCAGTGCAGGACTGGCCTGGGAATACGGCTTAACAAACAACAGCGCCCTGATGGGCAGTATTCAGTTTGTGCAGAAGGGCTACCGCATCTCGAATGATACCTTCAGCCGCAACCCTTACATCAACCGCAGCATCACCACAGTGCAGATTCCGCTGGGTATTTCTTTTAAGCAACGCTTTAACGAGTTAAACTTCATGCGTGAGAATTTCGGTGTGGCTTACGCCTTCCGTTTCGATCATTCCGATTCCGTGTTGCGCACCAATGGCACTCCGGGTACCTTCAGCATCACAGAAAAACGCGCCGGATCGGGCTATCCTATGTTTTTCCTTGGTCTGGAACTCGGCGGAGCCACCGAAAGCAAGAATACTTATTCCTTCGGATTGAATTACTTCCAGACCTTCGGCAGGGATGCCGACATCACTGGCAGATCTGGAAACCGCAGTTTCGACATGATTTACAAAGGTGGATTCGTGAACATCACCTTCACCTATACCTTCAGCCTGCAAAACATGAAGAAGTCTGAAGAGTGGTTCTATTGAACCGGCTCAGGTGTTCATCAGCGCTTCTATTTCTTCAACTTCTCTTGGGATGTCCTGCATCAGGTCTTCAATACCCTGTTCGCGGATGACCACATCGTTCTCAATACGCACCCCGATGCCCCATTCAGGGATGTATAATCCAGGTTCCACCGTCAACACATTGCCCATTTCCAGTTTGGCATAACGGTTCATGATGTCGTGCACATCGATGCCCAGATGGTGGCCCAGTCCGTGCATAAAGTACTTTTTGTATAAGGGCCTGGCAGGATCCTGATTCTTCACCGCATCCATGCTGAGCAGGCCCAGGTTTACCAGTTGTTCGGTAGCCAGTTCACCGGCCATAGCAAACCATTCCTGTAGGGTCAGGCCTGCTTTCAGGTTTTTGATGGATTCCTTCTGGATGTGCAACACCGCGTTGTATACCGCTTTCTGCCGTTCGGAGAAGCGGCCGTTCACGGGAATGCATCGGGTCAGGTCGCCGTTGTAGTTGGCGTAATCCGCGCCGAAGTCCAGCAGCAGCAGGTCGCCTTCTTTGCAGGGTTTGTTGTTTTCCACGTAGTGCAGCACACAGGCGCTGGCGCCGCTGGCAATGATGGGGTCGAAAGCATAGCCGTTGCCGCGGTTGCGGATGAATTCATGAATCAGCTCCGCCTCTACTTCATATTCCATCACGCCGGGTTTTACAAAGCCCAACAGGCGACGGAATCCAAGTCCGGTGATGCGCACCGCTTCGCGCAGCAGTTCAATTTCCTCTTCCTCCTTGCGGGTGCGCAGGGCAGCCATAATCGGGGCGCTGCGCTCGCAGCGGTGCAAGGGGAATTTCGCCATGATGTCGCGGGCAAAGCGGATGGCGTTGTAGGGCGCATGGTCGTTGAATCGGTCGTTCTCGTTCAGATTCAGATAAATCTGTTCCGCCAGCAGGATGACCGGGCGGACGGTTGCCTCAAATTCATCAAACCAGAAGATGCTGCTCACCCCTGACACGGCCAGCGCTTCTTCCGGCGTGAGCTTGTGCCCGTCCCATTGGGCGATGGTTTCGTTGGTGCGTTTGATGAAGAGCATTTCCCGGAACATTGGATTCGGACTGTCAGGAAAAAGCACCAGCACCGTATCTTCCTGGTCAATACCGCTCAGGTAGAACAGGTCGCTGTTCTGACGGAAGCGGTAGAAGGCATCGGCATTGCGCGGCATTTCGTCGTTGCTGTGGAACAGGGCCATACTGCCTGGCTTCATGGCTGCGCTGAACTTCTTGCGGTTGCGTATAAAGAGGGATTGGGAAATGGGTGCGTATTTCATGATCACTGTTGCGAAGTAAGTAAAAGTGTACGAATAGATTCCGCTCATTTTCTATCTCTAAAGAATGAACTGTGATGAACTATTTCACACCACCAAAACTACAAAAACTTATTCCGCTTTGATAACACCTGATTTGCTGTTGTCTTGTGCCCATTTTAGCAACGGAATTATATTGGCAAAACAACTGACCTTGGCACAAGTATCATTTATACAATAAATAATGTTGTGGCCGAAGTCACCCTGAGTAAGGAAATCAAAAGTATCTTTATTATTAATGTATGTTAAGCCTTTGATTGCATTGTTGAAATAATCTTTTGATCTGTCCAGATAAATTTGCTCACGACCAGTAAACCCACGAGTAACGATACTGATAGAAGCGTTCGTATCTATCAACCTGATTTGTTGCATCACGGGTATAAGACAAGTTTCACACATTGCCCCTGAATATATTATATAAAATCTGCCTTTAAATCTTACATGCTCATCCGGTATCCAGGAAATACCAAAAAAAAACAAGGCCAGCAGGACAGGTATTTTCATTCTTTCAAACATTGGAACTCCATGATTTCAGGGACTTTTCTGTTCTTATTATCCGTACTTTTTCTTGAAATAAACAGCTCATTGTCCGTTAGATTCAACAGATTTATTTCTTGAGTACTAGAAACATATTTGTCTACGTACTTTGATTTCTTTATATCGTAAACGGCCAATATTCTATTTCTTCCTTCGAGAACATCTAATAGTATTTTATTACCCATTTTCCTCATGTCAAACAATGCAAAATACAAATCCTCATCTAAATTTAATCCACTCTTTAAACCATAATCAAAATTATATATGGAGTCAATATTTAAGGACAGGAATGGTAGGTTAACCATTTTATACGTTCCGTTTTTTTTATAAATATAAAAATAAGGATCCCTAGCATTACTAAAAATAAACCGATTTCGGCTTTTTATCAATCTCGGAAAAATATAGCTTATTCTTTCCGTAATTCTGGATGCCATTTCACCAGCAATACCCACATTGATAAAGTTAAGAAATACCAACTTATGTGCGCTCCAATCTAATTTGATTCGGGCATACAGCCATTTGTTGGGTATGAGCTTCGAATCTGTCAAGCTAAACTCAGATTGGTGATGACAATACCAAAATGCTTCGTCTGCATCTTTTGAAAAGGTAATCATAGCATCCATCGGTACAAAAGGACCACTCATGCGATATGTATCTTTACCCTCATACAAAGCCACTGAATCAAACTTTTGAAAAATCCATTGTTCAGGTTTATAGTTGCTGTTTAAAGATACCATAAAAGTTCCAAATTTCAGATCCAGCAGTTTGCTATTTGGCATGCTATCCAAATAATTGAATGATCCTGTTACGTAAAATTTTCCATCACGAGTCATGATGTCAATCACATCAAATTCATGGGTCATTCCCACCTGGTACATTCCATCCTTGATATATTTATTGCGGTGACTTAAAAAAGTTCTTGCCAGCGCGGTATCCGGGTATATAGTTGAATAAATATCACTACTCAGAGGGGCAAGAATGGTATCTACTAATTGAACCTCATTTGAAGTTTTGTTATAAATGAAAAATTCCTTGGTGAAGTAACTTTTTAAAAATACAAACTCACTGTTTTCAGATATTTTTACCCAATAATTCGTAAAAACGTCACTGCCAAAATAATCACTGATTTTAAATGTACCTTTAAACCTGAAATACTTATGAAAAGAACTGGACAACAGGGTGTCTTTCTGTTTCCTGCCTGAGGTTGAATCTCCTGTTAAAGCCCCTTGTGCTTGGAATGCACTTAAAGCCAGTATGGCCACAATCAAGATGATTCTAAATAGTTTCATAGTTTTGATACAGAGCAACTGAGTGATTAACGAATTATATCTGATCTTTTTCACAAAGTTCATGAAAAAATCCAGATCCAGCGATCATCGCTAAAGTCATATGGTGTGTTGTTGGGATCAAAAGTAAACCAACACATTTCGGCAGGATAAGCATTATTACACAATGGTATTATTCCTCCTGCTACCGGTCGTGGCGGCATAATTGCGCGTCCGCATCCTCTTGGGCCAACTGGAATACCTTGATAAACATTGGTAGAACAAGGTATTCTGGTTGGAATTGGTATATCCCCAAATTCCTTCTTCCAAACATCATCGGCATTGGTGATTACTAATTCTCCAAGTATTTTAATTCCACCTTCGGAAAATTCTATTCCCTGAGTGCCTTGCATACGCTCAAAATGTCCATTGTAGATACGATATACTTGTATCGGTGGTGAGTTCAATCCAGTTGTAATAGTCTGTGCATGACTTATCATAGTCATTAACAT
>CANHRE010000013.1 GCA_947463095.1 Flavobacteriales bacterium
ATTGCCCCGGTACATCTGTACGGTCAATGTGCCCCCATGGCGGAAATTCTCGATATCGCACAACAACATAATCTCTACGTAATAGAAGATACGGCACAAGCCATCGGAGCCCGTTATACATTCTCGGACGGTCGTGTGATGCGCGCCGGTACCATGGGCCATATCGGAACCACTTCATTTTTCCCGTCCAAGAATCTGGGCTGCTACGGCGACGGCGGAGCCGTATTTACCCGCGATGCCGTGCTGGCTGAAAAACTGCGTATGATCTGCAACCACGGGCAAAAGGTGAAATACACCCATGACATCGTGGGGCTGAACTCCCGACTGGACAGCATGCAGGCCGCGGTGCTTTCGGTGAAGCTCAAACATCTGGATGCTTACGAAGCCGCCCGCAATGAGGTTGCCGATGCCTATGATACAGGCCTGGCAGACCTGCCCGGCATTCGTGTGCCCGCACGCGTGCCCAACAGCACCCACGTGTTTCATCAATACACGCTGGCTCTGGGTACCCATGCCATGCGCGAAGCCCTGAGGAGCCACCTGGAGCTTGCCGGCATCCCCAGCATGATTTATTACCCCACGCCGCTGCACCGCCAACGCGCCTATTTCGATGCCTCAGTGCATCTGCCCGGCACCGAAGACCTGTGCATGCGTGTGCTTTCTTTGCCCATCAGCACCGAAATGGATTCCGAACAAGTGCAATACATCATAGGAAGCATTCGTGCCTTCGCCCAAAAAAACCAACAAGAACAGGCATGAAAATTTCAGTAGTAGGAACCGGATATGTAGGCCTGGTAACAGGTACTTGCTTCGCAGAAACCGGCAACAAAGTCATTTGTGTAGATATTGATGCTGCCAAGGTTGCCAAGTTGAAGTCTGGGCAGATTACCATCTTCGAGCCCGGTCTGGAACTCATCTTCAAAAGAAACCTGAAGGAAGGTCGCCTGCATTTCACCACCTCACTGCAAGAGGCTGTGGATGGCAGCGATGTAATCTTTCTGGCTTTGCCAACGCCTCCGGGTGAGGACGGCAGCGCGGACCTGAGCTATGTACTGAACGTGGCAAAGGAAATAGGCAGTATGCTGAATGACTACCGTGTGGTGGTCGATAAAAGTACCGTTCCGGTTGGCACGGCAGATCTGGTGCACGCCGCCATCGCCTCCGGCTATTCCGGTGAATTTGATGTGGTGAGCAACCCTGAATTTCTACGCGAAGGGGTAGCTGTAGATGATTTCATGAAACCCGACCGCGTTGTGGTGGGCTGCAGCAGTGAACGTGCCCGCCAGATGATGCAGGAACTGTATCAGCCTTTTGTGCGCCAGGGTAATCCCATCATCTTCATGGATGAGCGCAGCGCCGAACTCACCAAATATGCCGCCAACAGTTTCCTGGCGGCGAAAATTTCCTTCATGAATGAAATCGCGCAGCTCTGCGAGCGCCTTGGTGCCGATGTAGATCAGGTGCGCCTGGGAATGGGCTCCGATGAACGCATAGGCAAGCGCTTCCTTTTTCCTGGTATCGGATATGGCGGATCCTGCTTCCCTAAAGATGTAAAAGCGCTGGTACATTCTGCCGACAAGGCTGGCTACGACTTTAAAATTCTGAAAGCCGTGGAAGAGGTGAACGCCCTTCAGAAGAAAAGCCTCCTCCCTAAAATACAGTCGCATTTTGGTGACCTGAAAGGCAAGCATTTTGCCGTTTGGGGATTGGCCTTTAAACCCAATACCGACGATATACGTGAAGCGCCCGCGCTGGAACTGATTGCCGCATTGACACAAGCCGGAGCTACCGTGGCCGCCTATGATCCTGAAGCCATGGATAACGTGCAAAAGCTTCACGACTTGGATATCCGCTTCGCCGACAACCAATACGATGCACTGTTGGAAGCCGATGCACTGATTATCGCCACCGAATGGCCCGAATTCAGAACGCCCGATTTCGGACGCATCAGGGCATCGCTCAGGCAAAATGTGGTGTTCGACGGCCGCAATGTATTCGACCTTGATGCCATGCGCCGTGAAGGTTTTACCTATTTTTCCGTGGGCCGCTCCAACCTGAAAGGCCTGAACTAAATTCATGATGGAACGCAAACGTGTACTCATAACCGGTGCTGCAGGATTCCTCGGATCTCACCTGTGCGACCGCTTTATCCGTGAAGGATACCATGTGATTGGCATGGATAACCTCATCACCGGTGACCTAAGCAACATTGAACACCTGTTCCGCCTGGAACAGTTCGAATTCTACAACCACGATGTAAGCAAGTTCGTCTATGTGCCCGGTGAATTGCATTACATCATGCACTTTGCCAGCCCCGCCAGCCCAATTGACTACCTGAAGATTCCCATCCAGACCCTGAAGGTGGGCAGCCTCGGAACGCATAACCTGCTGGGTTTAGCAAGGGCGAAAAATGCTACCATCATGGTGGCCAGCACCAGCGAAGTATATGGCGATCCGTTGGTGCATCCCCAAAACGAAGATTACTGGGGCAATGTAAACCCGGTAGGCCCGCGCGGGGTTTATGACGAAGCCAAACGCTTCCAGGAAGCCATCACCATGGCCTACCACACCTACCACGGCGTAGATACGCGCATCGTGCGCATATTCAATACCTATGGCCCGCGCATGCGCCTGAACGACGGTCGTGTGCTGCCTGCCTTCATAGGCCAGGCCCTGCGCGGTGAAGACCTCACCGTGTTCGGCGACGGCAGCCAGACCCGCAGCTTCTGCTATGTGGACGACCTGGTGGAAGGCATCTACCGCCTGCTGCTTTCCGGTCATGTGCAGCCCGTGAACGTGGGCAACCCGGATGAAATTACCATCAGCCAGTTCGCCGAGGAAATCATCCGCCTCACAGGCACCACACAAAAGGTCATCTATAAACCCCTGCCCACCGACGATCCGAAACAAAGGCAACCCGACATCACCCGCGCCCGGAATATCCTGGGCTGGGAACCTAAGGTGCATCGTTCCGATGGATTGAAAATCACCTACGACTACTTCCGCGCACTGCCGAAGGAACGATTGTACCAAGAAGCCCACGGAAAAAGCTTCAGTTCCTACGCTAAATAACAGTTTCTGCAGCGCATGTATGCACGAGCGAGGTTGTTTGTCATTGGTTCGGTCATCTGTGCGTTGATGCCCGCGCTGAGGGCGCAAAAGGGTACATCCTGGCTCAACGAGTTGCGGCAGCCCTGCGCTAAGAAATATGCGGTCTATCAGCAGCAGGTTTTGCGCACGCCTTCAGGTTTATATCAATGCCTCCTGATCCCCGTTTCCGGTAAGGATACCCTGCTCAGGGCTACTTATGACCATCCTTCCTGTAAAGACATGTACCGGCATGGCTCATTTCTTTTTAAAGAAAACGGGCAACTGCGCGACTCCGGGAACTACTTCCGCGGCAAGCCCGAAGGTTTTGTTTACAAGCGTTTGGATCAGCTGCCGGGATATACGCTGTATGGGTATAAGAATGGTGTGTTGGACGGTCCTTGCATGGCACGTTATACCAACGGAATACTCGCCGACACGTTCACCATGGTGGAAGGTAAAGAACAGGGTACCCGCCTGAAATACCATCCCAATGGGGTGTTGAAGAACAGCATCACCTTCGATCAGGGCAAGAGGCAGGGCATGCAGGCAAGTTGGGATTCCACCGGAAGACTGCAGATCAGAAGCTTTTATAAGGATGACATGCCCGATGCATTCTATGAGCGTTACGGAACATCGCGTAACCTGAGCGAGAAGGGCAGCAACCGCCGGAATATGCGTGTGGGCTCCTGGTATTTCTACCGCAGCAATGGCACCATGGCCTCGTATGAACGCTATAGTGATAGTGGAATCATGGTTTTTGTGCAGCATTACGATGAGCAGGGAAAACCGCAGGCCTTTGACAGTCTGAGGCAAAACAGAAGCGCAACCCCATCAGGAGGAATGAACGCCTTTTATGAGGCGGTGACGAAGGAATATCAGGTGCCTATGGCAGCAGTGAAGCAACATCAGCATGCGTTGATAGAACTGTGTTTTTTGGTGGATGAGCAAGGGAAACCCACAAAACTCAAGGTATGCAATGAGCCTCATGTTTCACCGATACTGGAACAGGAAGCCATACGTTGCTTTAATGCCCTGAATATCCCCTGGCAGGCAGCCTGGGAACACAACCGTCCGGTTCCGGTGTGGCTTAAGCTGCCCATCCGGGTGGATGTAATCCATTAAGATGCAGTGCTGATTCCGCTCCATCCGGGGCGTATTTTCGCAGCATGAATTCCATCAATCTAGAAGGTCAGGTTGCCGTAATCACCGGCGTAAGTAAAGGCATCGGCCATCATTTGTGTACACAACTGCTGGACAAGGGCGCCGTGGTGTACGGAATGGGTCGCAATGCGCCCGAACTGAACCACAAAAGCTTCCGCTTTATTGCCTGCGATGTACGTGATGCATCCAACGTTCAAGCGGCTTTTGATCAGGTGTTTCAGGAACAAAACGGGAAGGTGGATATTCTGGTAAACAACGCCGGACTGGGCTATTTCGGTTTTTGCGAATCGCTGCCGCTGGAACAATGGGATGAACTTTTTGCCACCAACGTTAACGGCGTATTTTACTGCACGCGTGCGGTTTTGCCGGGTATGAAGCAACGCCAGTACGGACAGATTGTGAACATCTCCAGCATTGCCGGCCTGGAAGGTTACCAGCAGGTATCTGCCTACTGCGCCACCAAGTTCGCGGTGCGCGGCTTCAGCGATGCCCTGTATAAAGAGGTGCGTGAAGAGGGCATCCGCGTAACTTGTGTATATCCAGGCAGTGTGAAGACGGACTTCTTCCGCAACAGCCCTTCAATCAAGCCCCACGACTACATGCTCGATCCAGATGATGTAGCCCATGCCATCCTCAACTTCCTGCAAATGCCCAAGAATTTCCATACTGTAAACCTGGAAATCAGACCCTTGCAACCTAAAGGCCCTAAGGCTGCCAACGCCTGATATGAACCATCGCATATGGCAGTATTGAAAGAAGTGCCACTGGCTACTCAGGGTCAGACAGCGGAGCAGGGCATCACGCTGTACTATGTATATGATGCTTTATGTGGATGGTGTTACGGCTTTTCGCCGGTAATCAACGACATCGAAGCGCAGTTCGCCGGTATAGAGTTGAAACTGGAAGTCATCAGCGGAGGAATGATTGGTGAAGACCAAGCCCAGCCCATTAGACACATGGCAGATTATATCCTGCAAACCCTGCCACGGCTGGAATCAATGTCCGGCGTATCGTTCGGCGAGGCCTACAAGGAAGTACTGCGCGAAGGCACAAGGGTTTATTCCTCGCTTTGGCCTTCGCGGGCGTTGACGGCCTGGAAACAACAGTTCCCGGAAAGACAGCTGGAATTCGCCACGGCCCTGCAAAAGGCCATCTTTACGGATGCTGAAACCACAGACAATCCGGAGCTGTTTTCGCAGATTGCCTCAGCACTCGGCGCAGATGTAGATCGGTTTCGTGAGGTACTGAACAGCGAATCCAATCACTACAGCACTCAGGTGGAATTCCAGTTTGCGCAGGAACTGGGCATCACCGGTTTCCCGGCCCTTGTCGGATTGAAAGCCGGTAAATTCTACCTGCTGGCGCGTGGCTACACACCCTATGAACAACTGGCGGAAACCATGAAGGCATTAATGGCCGATTAAGGCTGCCGCCTGTGTGACGGTTCAAATTATCCTACAGAGCACGTTCATCTGAATACGCAGCAACCTATGTATGAATCGTCGCGGTTTTATTCAGCAAAGCGCCCTCGCCGGATTGGGGGTCATCACTGCATCTACCATGATTGATCTTAACGCAGAAATAGAACCCGCGCAGCGCATGCCGGCCCTGTTTATCGGGCATGGAAGTCCGATGAACGCCATAGAGCAGAACGTGTTTCATCAGGAGTGGCAGCGCCTGGGACGTGAATTGCCTCATCCGAAGGCCATCTTGTGTATCTCAGCACACTGGATGACACCCGGAACGCGGGTTACCGCCATGGACATACCCAAAATCATTTATGATTTCTACGGCTTCCCCGAGGCGCTATATGATGCGAAATATCCTGCTCCCGGTGCGCCGCAACTGGCAGAACAAACCGCCGGATTGGTGAAGGGCAATGCTGTTACCCGCGACTTTGACTGGGGGCTCGACCACGGCACCTGGAGTGTGCTGCTGCCCATGTTTCCCAAGGCCAACATACCGGTTTATCAGCTCAGCCTCGACATGAATGCCCCACCGGCCCGCCACTATGAAATTGGCAAAGAATTGTCTGCACTGCGCAATCAGGGTGTGCTGGTTATCGGCAGCGGCAACATGGTGCATAACCTGGGCCGCATGCAGTGGACGGATGCTGCCTACGACTGGGCCAGGGAGTTTGACGAACGCTGCAGGATGCATATTGAAGCCGGCGATGTTCAACCGCTGATTGACTACCACAAGATGGGCAGCATAGCTTCCCTGGCCGTTCCCACAGCAGAACATTATCTACCCCTGCTGTACATCCTCGGATTGAGAGAGAAATCCGAGTCCCTGTGCTGGTTCAACGAACAGGTAACCATGGGCAGCATCAGCATGCGCAGCCTGATGCTTGGTTGAGGCTGTCCGCAAACAATGCGTGTCATTTTCCGTTTCTAAGGTTAAAAGATTACTATGAAGCATTCGAAAGGTAATGTGCGTGCAGGCATAGCCCTGATTACCGGAGCATCCGGTGGCCTGGGGCTAGAATTTGCCAAAATGTTTGCTGAAGAAGGGCATGACTTGATTCTTGTGGCCCGTTCCGGAGATAAGTTGAACCATGTTTGTGCGGAATTGCGCAGCAGTTTTGGTGTTGAAGCCACCAGCTATGTGGTAGACTTATCCGCTCCTGAACAACTGGAACAATTTGTTCAGGATATTGCGGGCATCCGGATTGACTATCTGGTAAACAATGCGGGCTTTGGCGATACCGGATACTTTTACCTAAGGCCCTGGAAGTTGCAGCTGGAGATGATTAACCTGAACATCCTGGCGCTGAGCAGGATTACCCACCACTGTGCTGCCGGCATGGTAGAACGCGGCTTTGGCCGCATTCTGAACATTGCTTCCACAGGCGCATTTCAGCCGTCTCCCTTCTTTAACGTATATGCCGCCACCAAGGCTTATGTGCTCAGCTTTACTGAAGCATTGCAGGTGGAACTGCGCGGAACCGGCGTTACTGCTACGGTATCTTGTCCCGGCCCAACGGAAACAGGCTTTCACGCCCGCGCCGGCTCCTACAGAAGCCGCATCATGAACATGGGGCTGATGTCCGGTGAACGGGTAGCTAAAAAAGCCTATCGGGCCATGATGAAAGGCCAAAGCCTTGTGTTGCACGGTTTGCGCAATGCGCTGATGGCCTTCAGCATCCGCCTTACGCCCCGAAGCATTGCCCCTAAGGCGGCGCATTACTTCATGAAATATAACGATGACGCCCAATGAGCTGATTTTCTCCCTGTCAGGGCTGTTGGCCATGTGCGGTTGGGTGCCTGCGGTGTTTTTCCCCGCTGCACCCTTTACCCGAATCCTGGTGCACAAAGGACTCATCCCGGCATTGCTGGCCCTGGCCTATGGTTACCTGATCAGTCGCTACAGCAGTGAGGCTTCCGGAGGCTTCGGCAGCCTGGAAGAAGTGAAGAAGTTATTCTCGGCTGACGGACTTCTGCTGGCCGGCTGGTTGCATTACCTGTGCTTCGACCTGCTTATTGGCGCCCGCATAGGACTGGAAGCCCACCATAAAGGGTATTCCAAAATCTGGGTAGTACCTGTTCAATTCCTCGTCCTGATGGCAGGCCCCATAGGCTGGCTCACCTATACCGTTGCCGACCGACTGCACACTGCACGCGCCATGCGCTGAGGATGTGTATATCATGCTTCCTGCAGCGGCCCGCGCCGAATATCTTTGTATCCGCACATGAACAAATCATTGCTCTTTCTTTCTGCATGGCTGCTGATGAACGCCGCCAATGCCCAAACTCCAGAAGGCATAATTCTGGGCAACATGAAACCCAGGAACATCGGCCCCTCCGGCATGAGCGGACGGGTTACTTCCATTGATGTGGTGCGCAGTCAACCCCAAAGCATCGTCATCGGAACGGCCAGCGGTGGCGTATGGCGCAGCGATGATGGGGGTTTGGAATGGCAGCCGTTGTTCGACAAACAAACCGTGGGCAGCATCGGCGCCGTGGCCATCCAACAGAACAATCCATCCGTGATATGGGCCGGTACCGGCGAAGGCAATCCCCGCAACAGCCACAACAGCGGTAACGGCATCTACAAAAGCATTGATGGCGGCCGCACCTGGACCCGCATGGGCCTGGAACTTACCCGAACCATCCACCGCATCATCATCCACCGCGACAACCCCGAGGTTGTTTACGCAGCTGCCCTCGGCTCCGCCTGGGGCAATACTGAAGATCGCGGCGTGTATAAAACCACCGACGGCGGTAAAACCTGGTCGCGCATCCTGTTCACCAACAACAGCAGCGGCTGCGCTGAACTGATTGTTGATCCATCAAACCCCGATAAGCTGTTTGCCTCTATGTGGGATTTTCGTCGCCAGCCCTGGACCTTCCGCAGCGGCGGCCCCGGCAGCGGTTTGTATGTAACCCTTGATGGCGGAAAAACCTGGACTAAAAGAACCGATAAAGACGGACTTCCCAAAGGTGATCTGGGCCGTATTGGCCTGGCCATCTCCAAAAGTAAGCCCAACATCGTTTACGCCATCGTGGAAAGCAAAAATCTGGAGTTCTACCGCAGCACAGACGGCGGCTATCAATGGCAGAAAATGTCGGCCTCGGAAACCATGGGTAACCGACCCTTCTACTACAACGAAATATACTGCGACCCGCAAAACGAAAACCGCATCTACAGCCTTTGGAGCCAAGTGTCGAAAAGTGAAGACGGAGGCCGAAGTTGGCAGGTAATGATGAACTGGAACGATGTGCATCCCGATCACCATGCCTTCTACATACACCCCGACCAGCCAAACTACCTCATCAATGGCAACGATGGGGGCCTGAACTTCTCTTACGATGGCGGCAAAACATGGCGCTTCGTGGAAAACCTGCCCCTGGGCCAGTTCTATCATGTGGATGTGGACCAGGAAACCCCTTACAACATCTACGGCGGCCTGCAGGATAACGGCAGCTGGCGCGGCCCGTCATACATCTGGAAACAAGGGGGCATCCGCAACAGCTACTGGCAGGAGCTGTTCTTCGGCGATGGCTTTGATGTGGCGCCGTATCCCGGCGACGGAACCAAAGGATATGCCATGGCTCAAGGCGGAGAACTCGCCTTCTACAACCTGAAAACACACGAAACCTTCGGCATCAAGCCCGTGCATCCGGAAGGAAAGAAGCTGCGCTTCAACTGGAATGCAGGCCTTGCACTGGATCCCTTCAGTAATGACGGCCTTTACTATGGCAGCCAATACGTGCATTACAGCAGCGACCGCGGCGCCAGCTGGTCCGTGATTTCTCCCGACCTCACCACCAACGATACTTCCAAGCAGCATCAGGAAAAAAGCGGTGGCCTGACCATCGATGCCACCAATGCCGAAAATCATTGTACCATCCTGGCCATTGCTCCGAATAAACTAGAGAAAGGCCTGATATGGGTAGCTACCGATGATGGTAACCTGCAACTTACCCGCGATGGCGGTAAAACCTGGAATAACCTGAGCAGCAAGCTGCCCGGCTTGCCCGCGGGTTCCTGGATTCCCTACATTCAAACCGGACATTCCAAACCCGGCGTGGCCTGGGTGGTGGCCAATAACTACCGTCGCAACGACTGGGATCCTTACCTGTACTATACCTCCGATTACGGGGCCACCTGGAAACGTATGGCCGATCCGAAAAAAGTACAGGGCCACTGCCTCAGCGTATGGCAGGATGCCGTAGAACCCAAGCTGGTGTTTCTGGGTACCGAACAGGGCCTGTGGATCAGCACCGATGAAGGCAATAACTGGACACGCTTCAATAAAAACTTCCCCGCTGTTCCGGTAAGCGACCTGAAGGTGCATACGCGCGAGCACGATCTGGTCATCGCCACCTTCGGCAGGGCTATTTGGGTGCTGGATGACATCACGCCACTGCGCGAAGTGGTTTCCGGAAGAAAGAAACCCCAGGAACAGAACATTACCCTGTTCCCCGTGCAGCCCGCCGTACGCGCAGCTTATAACCAGCCTGAAGGAGTGCGCTTTCCTGCCAATGGATTCTGGGAAGGGTCCAACAAGAGTAATGGCGCTCAATTATCATTTTATGTGAAGAAATCAGCCTCGGATAAAGAAGAGAAAATCAAAGTCACCGGTATGGTGTTCAATGAACAGGGTGCAAAAATCAGAACCCATCGCTTCACGGTGGACAGCAGTGGATTCTACCGCATCCAATGGCGATTTGTGACTGATGGCATCCGCTTTCCTTCTGAAGGAAAGGTTGATAAAGACGCCGATTTACCGGAAGGCCCCAGGGTAGCTCCCGGCAGGTACAAACTGCTGCTGCAGTACGGTGCATTTAAGGATTCATCCTGGTGCACAGTGCTGGAAGACCCGCGTAAACCCTTCCAGCGCCAGGCCTATGATTCAGGCATGTACTTATTCAAACGCTTTGCCGCTGTGGCAACGCGCGCCCACGAAGCCTATGAAGGCATTAAAAATGCAGAGAAGTCACTGCTTGTCATCCGGGAAGCCATGAACTTCGCTCCGGACAGCCTGAAAGAGCAGCTACAAAAGGAAGGCAAAAAGCTGTCCGACAGCTTGCAGCAGTTTAAAGCCTTATTTATGTTGCCCGCAGATTTTCGCGGGTATGAAGATGTTACTGTTCGCCTTAACAACTTGTTGTATGAAGCATATGGTTATGTGATGAATGCAGAAGCTTATCCCGGTCGCAACGCGCTGGATGCAATCCGCATTGCTGACGACGAAACCAATAGAATTTGCGGTCGCCTGAATGTGTTCTTTGAAGGCTCGTGGAATCAGTTCAGGAAACGTGTAGAACAGAACAGGGCGCCGTTGTTTCATGAAAATAAGAAGTTTTAATTAAGGTGAAGCGAATCATCTGGACGATATTGCTTTTGGCCCTTGCGGCGGCGCTGATATGGCGCATTGCCGGAGGAAGAAGAGCGTCAATGAAGAAAGAGCAGGGTGGTCCCGGCAAGCAGGCATCACCGGTTACTGTGGTTATTGCTGTGCCCGGAACAGCTTCCGGGGTTTTGTCGGTGAGCGGCACGCTGCGCGCGCCTGAGCAGGTGCAGCTGCGCGCCGAGATGACCGGAAGGGTGGTTTGGCTGAATATGCCGGAAGGCACCAGAGTGGTGGAGGGAACGCTGCTGGCGCGCATCAACGATGCCGAACTGCGCGCGGCCCGCAAGAAAACCGCTGCGCTGCTGCTGCTGGCCGAACAAAGAACAGCCCGCCTGAAAACACTGCGTACCGCCGGCGGGGTGAGTGCCGACGAGTTGGAGGCTGCCGAGCAGGAAACAGCAACCCTGAATGCGGAACTGGAACAAACCGATGCCAGGCTGGACCTGTGTGCACTGAAGGCCCCCTTCACCGGTGTGCTGGGTCTTCGGCGCATCAGCAAAGGCAGCTTTGTTACACCGCAGGATGTGTTCAGCACGCTTACACAAACCGATGGATTACAGCTGGACTTCTCGGTGCCCGCACAATATGCTGCTTCCCTGAAAACAGGCAGCCGCCTCGCCTTCACCGGAGAAAGTGGCACGGATACCTTCAGCGCCGTGGTCATTGCTGCCGAAGGCGCGCTGGATGAGCAAACAAGAACGCTGATGGTCAGGGCGCGGATGCTCGGACAGGCTGCTGCCCTTAAACCGGGTATGTTTTGCAAGGTGCTGGTGCCCCTCACGCAACAGGCAGGAAGCATCAGCCTCCCCTCAGAAGCCCTGGTGCCTGTATTGCGCGGATATCAGGTGTATCTGGTGAAGCAGGGCAAGGCAGTAGCTACGCCCGTAGAAATCAGCGAACGCACAGAACAAAGCGTATTCGTGAAACGCGGTTTGCAGGCAGGTGACTCCGTCATTACCCGCGGATTGCTGGGCCTTAGGCCTGGAGCTCAGGTAAGGGTGGTGTTGAACAGGTAAACAGAAGCCGTGTCTTTATCATCCCTCAGCATCAAAAGGCCGGTACTGGCCATCGTGATGAACCTGCTCATCCTATTGTTCGGGTTCATGGGCATGCGCTACCTCGGTGTGCGTGAGTTTCCTTCCATAGACCCGCCGGTTATCACCGTGCGCACCAGCTACGCCGGTGCCGGTGCCGATATTGTAGAGTCGCAAATCACCGAGCCGCTGGAAAAAGCCATCAATGGCATCGCCGGTATACGGTCCATCTCCTCGGCCAGTAATCTGGGATCCAGCGTGATTACCGTGGAGTTTGACCTGAGCGCAAACCTGGAAGCAGCAGCCAACGACGTGCGCGATAAAGTGTCGCAAGCCGTGCGCAGCCTTCCCCGCGACATCGATGGGCTTCCGGTGGTGAGCAAGGCCGATGCCAACAGCGATGCCATCATCACCATGACCGTGCGCAGCGCCAGCCGCGATCCGCTGGAAGTTAGTGACTTTGCCGAATATGTGCTGGCCGAGCGCCTGCAAACCATCCCCGGGGTATCCAACATCCAAATTTGGGGACAACGCCGCTATGCCATGCGCATCTGGATGGATCCGGTAAAGCTTGCCGCCCATCGCCTCACACCGCAGGATGTACAACGCGCCCTTGACCGGGAACATATAGAACTTCCTGCAGGAAAAATTGCCGGCGACGCTACCGAACTGAGCGTGAAAACCCAAGGCCGGATGCGCAGCGCCAACGACTTTAACCGCCTTATTATCAATGAACAGGATGGTAAAACCGTACGACTTTCCGATGTGGGTTACGCCAGCCTCGGCGTAGAAAACGAGGAGACCGTGCTGCGTGAACGCGGCGTGCCTATGATCGGACTGGCACTGGTTCCTCAGCCCGGCGCCAACTATATTGACATCTCCAACGAGTTCCGTAGGCGTTTTGATGAGATCAAGAAATCCGTACCGGCCGACTATGAAATCAACATGGCCCTGGACAATACTGTTTTTGTGCGGCGCTCGCTGGAAGAAGTGGGCGAAACACTCCTCATCGCCCTGCTGCTGGTGGTGGTTATCATCTACCTGTTCTTTCGCGACTGGCTTATTGCCCTGCGCCCGCTGATTGACATTCCCGTATCGCTGATAGGTGTGTTCTTCCTGATGTACCTGATGGGCTATTCGGTGAATGTGCTTTCGCTGCTGGCTATTGTGCTGGCTACCGGGCTGGTGGTAGATGATGGCATTGTGGTTACCGAAAACATCTATAAGAAGGTAGAACGGGGCATGTCGCCTAAAGAAGCGGCACTGAAAGGATCTTCAGAAATCCTCTTCGCCGTGTTGTCCACTTCGGTAACGCTGGCCGCCGTATTCCTGCCGGTAATCTTTATGCAGGGCTTTGTGGGGCGTTTGTTTCAGGAGTTCGGCGTAGTGCTTGCCGGTGCGGTGCTTATCTCCGCCTTCGTTTCGCTTACACTTACGCCCATGCTGAATGCCTATCTGGTGCGCAAGAACAACAAGAAGAGCCGTTTTTATGTTGCCACAGAGCCCTTCTTTCAAAAGCTCAATGAAGCCTATGAGCGCTCGCTTAGTAAATTTCTGAAGCGACGATGGCTTGCCTTTGTCGTGCTTCTTGCCTGCGTTGCCCTGATTCTGGGTGTGGGAAGCCTGCTGAAAAGCGAACTGGCCCCCATGGAAGACCGCGGCTGGATGCGCATGAGCATCACCGCCCCTGAAGGCGCTACCTTTGAATATACCGATGCCTTCCTGCAGCAGCTGAATAACTTTATTGAAGATTCCGTGCCTGAACGTAGGCTGGCACTGGTGGTTACTGCGCCCTCGTTTTCGGGTTCCGGCGCCGCCAATACCGGCTTTGTTCGTCTCATGCTGAAAGATGAATCCGAACGCAGGCGGAGCCAAAGCCAGATTGCCCAATACCTCACCAAAAAGGCCGGGGGCTATCCCGATGCCAAAGTATTTGTTATTGAACAACAAACCATTTCTACCGGCGGCTTTGGAGGATTGCCCGTGCAGTTTGTCATTCAGGCACCCAACTTCGAGGCGCTGAAGCAAAAACTGCCGCTGTTTATGGATGAAGCCCGCAAGGATAAAACCTTTCAGGTGGTGGATGTGAACCTGAAGTTCAACAAGCCCGAGCTGATGGTAACCATCGACAGGGAAAAGGCTGCAGCCCTGGGCGTTCAAACGGCAGATGTTGCCCAGACACTGCAACTGGCCTTCGGTGCGCCGCGCCTCGGCTATTTCCCCATGAACAACAAGCAGTATCAGATCATCGGCCAGTTTGAACGCGCGGGCAGAAACAGCCCGTCCGATCTAACAGGCATTTATGTGCGCAACAAAACGGGCAACATGATACGCCTGGGCGATGTAGTTCAAGTGGAGGAACAAAGCAACCCACCGCAGTTGTATCACTATAACCGGTATATGTCGGCCACGGTATCGGCGTCGGTGGTCCCCGGAAAAACCATTGCCGATGGCATCAAATCCATGAAAGGAATAGCAGGGCGCACGCTGGGAGAAGGGTTCAGCACGGAACTCACCGGTGCCAGCCGCGACTTTGCCGAAAGCTCGGGCAACCTGCTGCTGGCCTTTGTGTTGGCCCTGCTGCTGGTGTACCTTATCCTGGCAGCGCAGTTCGAAAGTTTCAGCGACCCTTTCATCATCATGCTCACGGTGCCACTGGCTATGGCCGGTGCTGTGCTGGCCTTGTGGTACTTCAACCAGACGCTGAACCTCTTCAGCCAGATTGGTGCCATCATGCTGGTGGGGCTGGTAACGAAAAACGGCATCCTGATTGTTGAATTTGCCAACCAGCGCAGGGCCCACGGTGAAGCAAAGCGCGACGCCATCGTACGCGCCAGCGTATTGCGCCTCCGTCCCATCCTGATGACCAGTCTGGCTACCGTGCTTGGTGCGCTGCCCATAGCGGCTTCGCTGGGGGCTGCCTCAGAAAGCAGGCAGGGAATGGGCATCGTGATCATCGGTGGATTGCTGTTCTCGCTGGTACTCACCTTGTTTGTGGTTCCCGCTGCCTATTCCTTGCTGGCCAGAAAACATGTATCCACGGAACTCAAACATGCCTCCGATGAACTGGACTAAACCAATGCTCTTGCTGCTGCTGTTTCCTTTTTCTGCCGGGGCACAGGTGCTTTCCCTGAACGAAGCTTTGGACACAGCCTGGAAACGAAACCTCGGACTGGCCATGGCAAGAAATGAAGCATCAATAGCCGCGCTGCAAAACACGCCGGGAAATGCTGGTATGTTGCCGGTGCTGAGTTTAAACGGTGGCCTTTCGTTCTCCAATAACAATATAGACCAACGCTTTTCCAACGGTACAGAAATAAGCCGCAACGGCGTGGGTGCCAGCAACAGCAGTGCATCGCTGGCCGCCGGCTGGGTATTGTTCGACGGCATGCGGATGTTTGCTGAGCGCAGCAGGCTGCAAGCTTTGCAGGAGCTGGGCGAGCAAGGCGTCGTGCTGGAAGCAATACGCGTAGCGCTGGATGTGCGCCTGGCCTACCATGCGCTGGCTAGGGAGCAACGCTTATACCGCTATTACAACATCTTACAGGATCAGTCCAAAAGCATTGCCGAACTCGCAGCATTGCGCAACAGGACGGGATTGGGCAGTACCCTGAATCAACTGCAGGCCGAAAGCGCCTATGAACTGTGGCAGGGAAGGTTTAGAGAGCAGGAAGGGCGCATCCGCGAAGCGAGGGCCACATTGGCCTATGCCATGTCTGTAAACTCGGAACAGGTTCAAAACGTAAACGATGTTGATACGGGCAGCGAACTGCCCGGTCTCGAATTCTGGATGGAAGGAGTGAACCATCACCCTGAGGTGCAGGAGGCCATGCTGAATGAGCGTGTGGCGTTGGCCGCCGAGCAGTCGGCAAAGGCACAGCGATTGCCTCAATTACGCGCCAACGGCGCATACGCATATAATGCGAACAACAACAAAGGGGGATTCTTTCTGCTGAACCAAAGCAATGGCATCAACGGTGGCCTTACCCTGGGCTGGAACCTCTATAACGGGGGGCAAATGCGCCAGCAGATGGCGGTGGCTCACCTCAACCGGGAGCAGGCTTCGCTGCTTCGACAGGAGCGGCTGCGCACCCTGGAGTCAGAAATTACGCGTGCCTATATACGCTGTAAAACGGCACAAAGCTTCTACCAGCAAGCCGAACGGGCGCATGAAAAAGCTTCCCGCGCAGCAACATTGGTGCAGCAGCGCTTTGAAGCGGGCACTGCCGTGTTGTTTGAGTTGAATGATGCCCGCAGAAACGAAGAAGACATCAGGTTGGCCGCAGAGGATGCCCTGTTCCGGCAACGTGTGGCTGAAAGTGAGCTGATGGCCTTATCTGGCAACCTTAGCGGCTTCCGGCGCTGATACCGGTGCCCTTAGCCCAGTTCGTCCAAGGCCTCCTTCAGTGCTTCAAGATACCCGCGCCCGAATTTCAGGTCAGGCTCCATATAGTTGCCTTCCGCCCATTCGTTCCAGGAGCGCAGGAAAATAAGCCTGCTCGATGCCGGCTTCTCCATGGCCAACGCTAATACCTGCTTTACGTGTTTTTTAAAGACCGCGGGGCTGGAATGCGTGAAAATATGGCCGCCCCTGCCGGAACGTGGTGAGTGATCCCAGTTGGGGAAAATGCTGGGATAGCAATCCGGTCGTTTGTCTTCAGGGCCGATAAAATACTTGTAATACTTGCGGTAATCCACAATACGTCCCCGTTTCAGGTACAACCTGCTGAACTTGGTGAGCATGCGCTCAAGCAAGGTGTATTCATGCTTCATGAAGTGAAACAGCCGCACCACGTTCACTGCATCGAATCCCTTGGCCATCAAGGTGTCAATGTCCCGCTCATCATGGCTGTTGGCCACAAAATGGATTCCCCTTAAGCCGTTTTCTATTGCCAATTGCTGCCAAAAGCGGATGAAATAGTTTACATCGAAATCTTTGGTGCCGTGGATAAAGAAGATGGGTTTATCGTCCACACGCATGTATCGTGGGTCTGTGAATGCCTTGAATGCAAAAGCGAAATGCTGACGGTAGTCCTCATCACCGGGGTATTCCTGTTTGATGAGCATTTTGTTGGTTCCGCCTTTTTTGAACTGTTTGTCTTCCCAACTGTGGTTGGCCCAGCCCAGACAAAAGGGGAAATCGGGCTTGCCGCTTTCCAGTACTTCATTGAAGGGCCGTTCCAACAGCCGTTTTCCGTTGCCGAACCAATAGTGCCAATAGCAAAATCCTTCGACGCCGTAAGCCCTGGCCAGATCCGCCTGTGCTTCACGGCTTTCCGGCAGCCGCAGGTCGTAATAGCCCAGGTCGGCAGGCACACGGGGCTGATTATGTCCGCGGAACAAGGACTTAGCCTTGCCCACATTGGTCCATTCCGTAAATCCTTTACCCCACCAAAGGTCGTTTTCGGGTATGGGGTGAAACTGGGGCAGGTAGAAGGCAATGATGCGGGGTTTCTGCGCAGACATAGGTTCAGCGGGGAAAAAGTTTGGCTTTAAGGAGCTGTACATCTTCAAGGGTGTGCAGCGGCGCGTAGATGGCATCTATATACTTGCGGATGTCATCATCGCTTAATGTATTCAAGTTGAGCTCCAGCAGTGCTTCTATGACTTCAGGGCTGTGGCGCATTTTGATGATGCGTGCCGGGTTTCCACCCACAATGGCATAGGCCGGAACATCTTTGGTAACAATGGCGCCCGCAGCCACGATGGCACCTTTGCCAATGCTTACACCCGACATGATGATGGCGTTGGTGCCCAGCCATACCTCATCGCCCACCACGATGGGGCCACGCACCAGGGCATCGCGGGTGGAACGTTCCACCAGCCTGGAGTAAAAGGGGAAGGTGGTATAGGTGTTGAGCTGGTGGTTTACACCCATGAGGAATTGAACGCCTGGGGCAATAGATACGAAGTTGCCTATATGAAGTTGTTCCCCTTCCTGAACGAACAGGCTCTGCACGTTCAGCATGCCATAGGTGCCCCGGCCTGCATGCACGTTTTCTAGGGGAAACATGCGCTCACCCGGCACCGTGTCGTTGTGCGGATTGCGGAGGCGCCACAACTTGTTGAAGCGGTTGCGCTCGGCCTTACGCAGCAAGCTCCTGATGCCCGGAATTTTTAATGCAATGCTTCGGATCATGGTTTCTTCTCCGCCCTGATGAGGGCAGTACTGAGGCGTTTCCCCCAGTAAATATATCCAGGGTTGAAACTGGTTTGGAAGCCCGCTTCGCGGAAGATGCCACCGATAACCGCTGGGTCATCCGGACGATGGTACACCGTTACCGAAGCCCGCATCTCGGTATTTTTGTGCAGCAGCGCAGAGGCGCCTGCCAGTGCAGTACGTTCCCAGCCTTCGATGTCCATTTTCAGGAAGAGCCGTGGCGGTGTAGCATCCGCAAACAGGGTGTCCAGACGGATGAACTGCTCGTTATCGCGGTCGCCCACATAGCGGTGTACTATTTCCACCTTGTGTTTCCAAGGTGCGAAGGTGGCCTGCAGGGGTGCTTGCCAGTATGGTTCGTATTCGAACAGGTAAACCTTGTCCACCAGTTCAATCACATCCAGGCTGAAAATACCTTCAGCGGCGCCTACATCCAGCAGCGTCCAGCCTTTCAGCGATTCGTAGGATGCAACGTAGCGGTGGGCAGCTTCAGGATCCTGTTCGGTAATCAGGCTGCGGTAAAGTCGCGTAACCTGTTCCGCTTTCATGGTGGCCGGGAAATACAGTTTCCGCTCATTGTGCAGCACCCAGGGCAGTCCCAGGGCTGAGTCATGTTCTACCTTTATGGGAAGGGTTTTGTATTTGAGTGAATACGCCCCCGGATACGAAGTGATGCCGTGCTTGCCGATGAAGGCCAGCGCCTGCTCGCGCTCGTTCAGCTTGCGGAACAATCCGGAGAAAGCCTGATAAACACCCTTGATGCGCACCTTTGAATGACGGAGGCTGTGGAGCATCTTGCCCAGAAAGGCTTCGTAGAGGCTTTTCCTGAATGAGGCAGGAAGTAGGATTCTGTACAGGCGGGCAATCATGGTTTTATACGTGGAAGAACGGTTCCGCTACCGCGAATATACATTCGGTTCAGGAGCTGAACTGCGCGCGGATGCGGCCTTGTATCTTTTTCCAATAGCTGAAAAAGGAGGGATGGAAGCCTTGAACCTCCGGTACCATCCAGTCGCGGGCTTCCAGCGCTCCACTGTAATGGGTGTTCAGCGGATGCTCTTTGAAATGAATCGTTGCACCTTTAGCGGCGGTATGCAGGGCATCAAAAGAGCCGCAGTATACCTGAAGTCCGGGCAGATTCTCTGCAAGGCGCAGCAGGAACTGCAGACAATGTTCGCTTACGGGATACTGTGCAAAGACCTCGGGTTCCAACAACAATATCCGGTTTGCATCTGTTCCGGCATGCCAGGACGGATCCATGTTGTAGTAGTTGTATAAAAGGATGGGTTTCTGCTGGTCGAGCTGCAATTCATGGGCAACCGCAGGGAGGATGGTTTGGGCTTCAAAAGAAACCACTTCCCTCAGGGATTCCGGTATTGCACTGGGCGGCAGCATTTGATAGGAGGTATCCAGGAAGCTGCCGGTTTGTTTGCTGCCGGTGTAGTTGTTGATGTTTTCCTGGTTGGCAAGGTAAATCTTATTGCTGAAGGTTCCGGCTACCCATTGCCAGCTCAGGGCATTGCTGGCCCAGTCGCCGTCGAGCAGATGGTAGTACATCCAGCGGGCGGGTTGCAGCCAGTGTGCCTGTGCAGCATGGCAGGCTACGGAGGCAGTGTACATGCGGCAGTGGTTGTGCATGTAGCCGGTATTGTACAATTCGCGGATGGCCGCGTCTATGGCCTCAATACCGGTTTCAGCCTTATCCAGGGCTGTCGGCAGCAGGTGGGTGTGTACCCGTTCCTGCGCTCTACGCATATCAGCGTTGATGCTATGGCCTACCGACTGCCACACGCGCTGGTAATAATCGCGCCAGGCCAGCTCCTGTAGTAGTCGTTCACAGGCGATATAGGAATGGTGTTGCGCGAGGTGCAGCATGACCATGCGGGTGCTGATAACCCCGCGCGACAGGAAGGGCGATAAACGGGTTACCGCTCCCGTGGTAAAGTTGCGGGTGCGGCTGTATTGCTGCGGACGGATGCCGGGGAGCAGCGCGAGGATGTCCTCGTAATGATGCGGGAAGTGGGGCATGACTTAGGTATAAAACAATAAGCAACGCCTATGGTTCTCACACCCCTCAGCGCATCAGGCTGATATCACCACTGAAGGCTGTGATTTCGCTTTCCGGATTATTAAAGGTGCAGCGATATACATAAGTTCCCTGCGGACAAACCTTTCCCTTGTAGGTGCCGTCCCAGTAATTCTTCGGGTCGCGCGTTTGATAGACAATCTCACCCCAAAGGTTGTACACAAGGAGGTTGTAATTGGTAATCGCGTTTTGCAGTGCTGAGGGTGTAAACAGTCCAAATTGGTCGTTAACACCGGCGCTGGAACCGGGAGTAAACACGTTAGGGAACCAGTATAAAGGTTTGGATCTGGCGGTCAGTATTGTTGAAGCGGTGTCATCGCAGCCGTAAGGTGTGTTGGCAATCAGTGTTACGGTGTATTTACCATACATGTCGAAAGTATGCACGGGAGATTCAACATTTTCGTAGAACTGATCACCGAAATCCCAATACCAGAGGCTGTCATACTGTGATTGATTCCGGAATTGTATCGGCTCCAGCATTCTGGGTTCATCAGGCGTATAATCAAACTTGGCGATGGCACGTGGATACACCGTCAAGGGCTTTATGACCGTATCGGAGCAGCCGTAGCTGTTGGTTACAGCCATCCAGATCTGGTAGTTGCCGAACTTGTTGTAGGTTATGGTTTCATCGGCATTGGTGGAGAAGCGCTTATTGCCAAAATCCCATTTGTACTTCGTGATGGTTCCCCCACCCGCTGCCGAGCCGTTTTTGAAGGTGATGGGCGAGTATTGGCAGTCGTTGCTGAAGCTTATTTGTGCGTAAGGTTTTGGTGCGATGAACAGCTGGCGTTCCGCGGTATCCTTACAGCCGTTGCTGTTATACACAATCAGTCGAACGGTGGGGATACCCACGCCGCCGTAGAAGTATGAAGCCTGTTTGGCATTCACCTTAGGCCCGCCCATGCCAAAATCCCACCAGGTGCCCGTGATGAACCCGGCACCAGGCCAGCTTTGGGATTCAAACTTCACATTGGCATTTTCGCAGGTATCGCTCACCAGGAACTTTGCTGTAGGCTTGGGGATGATGACCAGGTTTTTATAAGCCGTATCCTGGCATCCGCTTTGGGAACGAATAATTAAACGGGCGGTGTACAGACCGGATGGTGAATAATACGCCACCGGGTTCTGCGCGCTGCTCAGCTTTCCGTTGCCGAAGTTCCATTGCCAAGAAGCCACCTTGTCTGTAGCGCCTATGCCGGAAAGGTCTTTATAGATGATGCTGTCAGATTCACAGTTGCCGCTGATGGAGAATGCTGCTTTGGGATAAGGCGTTGTATCGGTGATGGTCCAGTTTCCACTGAAGTTTTTGCCTGCGCGGTAGCTTACCAGGTTGCTGGTGGTGTTTACCGAGCCGTTCGGAGGATAGTTCCAGGTGCTAGTGGCGGGCATCCACTTTATAGCGCCGATGCTGGCCTCAGTGATGGTATTGTTGCTGGCGGTAAGTTCTGCATCCGCATAAGTAAAGCCGAGTGTAGCATCAGGCTTGGTGGTATAGCCGTCATCTTCTATTACCCAGAAGCGGTCAATGAGGCGTTGGCTGTTTTCGCCCTGACATTCATTTTCCGTATGAAATACCCCTGTAGGCATGGGCCTGTTGTTGGGCACGGGAACGTTGGTAGTGGGATAAGTACAAACCCTGAAGAAGCCAGAATCGGCTGCAGTTTGCACGCCAAGACTGTTGCAGGTGAATACGAACGGTACCCTCACGCCGGTTCTGGTAACAAAGGGAACGGTGAACAAAGGTCCGCCCACCCCATCACGTATGTTCCATTGCAGCTTGCTGTACCCCGACCCAGGTGGATTTTCAGAAATGATACCACCCGCTCCGGAATTCAAAATGGCCGTAGGGTTTTTGTTGTTAATGATCAGGGTATTGCCCTGAAGATCAAGCGTATTTCCGAACAGGCGCAGCAAACCGGAACCACCCTTGTTGTATCCTCCTCCCACCAGGATATTCTGGGTGAGGCGCTTCGTGCCAAATCCTACCAGTGACAAGTCGGGGAAGGCAGTTTGCCGGGTTCCGCCGATGTTCTGATTGAATCCCCAGAGTTCTACCCGGCCGTTGTTGTCTGTAAACACCGGGGTTGTGCCGTTGTTGTTCCAGTCGCCATAAATCCTGAAGCGCGCATTGGGATAAAGGGTGATGCGCGCATCGCCGGTGGCTGTATAATCTCCTTGAGCCTGGCTTACCACCACAAAAGCCCCATCGGTTACCACAATACGGGCACCGGATTGGACCAGACCTTGGGCGAAGGTTTCTGTCCCCAGGCAAGCTAAAAGAACCCAGAAAAAACGCACGGGATTACTTGTTAATGGTCTGTTGAAGCTGTTCCAGGAGTTTTTTATTCATGTCCAGCAACTCCTGCTGTTGTTTTCTGAGCTGTTCAATCTGAGCTTGTTGCTCCTGAATGGCCTTTACGATGGGCACAACAAATTCCGCATATCGCAAGCCGTAGTCATCTTTTTCATTCTTTGGTGCATCAACACCGCTGAAATCAAACCCCAACGCTTTGGCAGCCTGTTCCACTTCCTGAGCGATAAAGCCTGTACGACGGTAAAACTCAGCTTCATACTTTTCCTTCCAATACACAGAATCGTGCAGGTTATGGGTTTGATTGAACTTGCGGATATCCAGCAGGTAGCTCACCGGACGGAGTTTCATGATAAAGGGTAAACCCTGAATATCTTCTTTGATCTGGGTTTTATAGCGACCATCGCTCAGGTTGGTCCAGCCTACCACACCCCCAATGGATGTGATTGCAGCATTGCCCAGACGGATCTGGTTGTTGGCCGTAGTATTGGTGCCGTTTCCCAATGCCGTGGTGTTATTGAATGCGCCATTGCTCGGTCCGGCCAAATATCCAAAGGATGAATTGTAATAGCCTGTTGTTGTCAGATATCCCGCATAGTATCCCAATCCGGAGTTGTAATAGCCGGTTGAATTGTAATATGCTGCAGCATAGCCCATAAAGGAGTTCCCATAACCTTGTGAATTGCTCGCAAGGGTATAGGTTCCATAACCGGAATTATAGTTGCCATAGGTGTTTGACCCCAGTGAGTAATAACCTGATGCCGTATTCAATACTCCACCAACATTATACAATAATGCATACATACCTATGCCCACATTATAGGTTCCATTGGTGTTGGAATAGAGGGCGCGATAACCGGCTCCTACGTTGTACACACCAGATGTATTGCTGCTCAGCGCCTCATAACCAAGACCCACGTTATATGTTCCCGTAGCATTGCTATACAGCGCACTGTATCCAAGTGCGGTATTGTAGGAACCAGAGTTGTTTGCAAACATGGCCTGACCCCCTATCGCCGTATTTTGAACACCTCCGTTATTGGCGTTCATCACGCTTCTGCCTAGGGCCAGGTTGTCCGTGCCAGAAGAATTGACATTTGTTCTGGAACCCAAGGAGATATTGTTATTAACAGGATTTAATTCTCCGAACCAGGCATTATTAGTTCTGATTCTAAGGGGAATATTTGTGGTGGTGCCAAGAAAATTGGTTGTAGCACTTAAACCGGAGTTCCCTGTGGTGTTCCAGAAACCCTTCAGCGGAACAAAACTGTTATTCTTAGACAGGTATAAGGTGTCATTGATGAGCCTGAGCGTTTGTAATTCGTTGGTGGTGTCGTTGTCCAGGATTTTTTGTGTGGACACGAGGGTCACCTGACCATAGTCGTTAATGCTCACAATCGGGAACTCGTTTACTTTCCCATACGTGCCGGTTACCACACCGGTTTTTTTCAAGTCCACAGAACCTTTTCCCTGTATGAAACCACCAGTGAGGCCAGCGCCAAACGTAAGTGAACGCATCATGGGCACCCATTTGTTCTGCTCATAATACCAGAATCCTACGGTATCGTCGGTTTGATAAATCAGCAAACCATTCGAGGGTGCCGGAATCAGGAATTTCTGGGCTCTGCTGAGGCGTGGAACCAGCACCCCTTTATTGGTGGCGCTTACATCCAGCATGGCTGAACCTGCCGGCAATGCACCGGTTTCATTGATTCCTACATTCTGGGCAAAGGAAGGAATTGAAGTTGCAAACAGGTAGAGGCAAAGGGCCCTAAGTAATTGTTTTTTCATGCGTAATGGTTAGAAATACAAGGCAAGTTATCTAATAGCATAGATAATTGCAATAATTAAAAGGGAAATAGATACTATGCTGGAGGCCTGACAGCATAATATCTTGTAGCAGCGTCTTAATCGTATCCTGCCGTTTTATTTACCGATACAAAACCTACCGAATATAGAGCCGAGCAATTCATCGGCCTCAATATTGCCCGTAATGGAACCGAGGTGCCTGATGGCTTCTCGGAGGTGAAAGGCCAGCAATTCTCCTCCCAATCCTGCATCCAGTCCATGCAATACATCCTCCAATGCCTTGGCGGTATTTGCCAACGCATCATGGTGGCGGAGGTTGCTCACCATCATATTGCCCTGCTGCGATTTTAATTCATCAGGAACAGCAGAAAGTGCTTCTGTTAAATGTTCAATATGCAGCTGCGCCGCGGCCACCCCAATGGTCCCTGGTATGCTGCCGTAAACGAGGCCGTGGTGTTGTTCCATGCGGTCTGTTTTGTTGCATACGGGAATAACGGTGGCCATACCCGTTTCAAGGCTTGCCAAGTCGTTTTGCAGTTCCAGCGGGCTGGTACTGCTTCCGTCGAAAACGTACAGTACAACGCCGGCCTGTCTGAGTTCTTTACGTGTGCGTTCTATTCCGATACGTTCCACGGTATCGCTGCTTTCCCTTAGACCGGCCGTATCAATCAGCCGAAAGGTAGTTCCGTTCAGCACAAAGCGTTCTTCTATCGTATCGCGGGTGGTGCCTGCTATTTCACTTACAATAGCGCGCTCTTCGCAGAGCAGGGCATTGAGGAGGGTACTCTTCCCTGCGTTGGGCCTGCCAGCAATCACCACAGGGATTCCTTGCTTGAGCGCATTGCCCGCATGGAAGGAGTCGCGCAGGCGAACTACCTCTGCCAGAATCTGATGCAACAGTGTGCGCAGCGAATCTCTGTTGGCAAAGTCCACATCTTCTTCAGCGAAATCCAGTTCCAGTTCAATCAAAGCGGCGTAATCAATCAGCGACTGCCGCAATGCTTTCAGGGCCTTGCTGTATCCGCCCCGCATCTGCTTCATGGCCAGCGCATGGCTGCTGCGGCTGTCGCTGGCAATCAGGTCGGCAACAGCTTCCGCTTCGCTCAGGTCCAGTTTTCCGTTCAGAAACGCGCGAAGGGTGAATTCCCCGGCCTCGGCTTGTCTGGCACCATGTTTACCTAGCAGGGTAATTAACTCGTGGATGATGTAGGAAGAACCATGGCAACTTAGTTCCACTACATCCTCTCCGGTATAGCTGTGCGGTGCGCGGAATAGGGTAAGCAGTACCTCATCCAGCGGGCGGCCATCATCGTTGATGCTGCCAAAATGAACGCTGTTTCCTGGCTTGTCCTGCAGGGGTTTGCTGAATACAGCTGCCGCAATGTTCAGGGCTTCCGGACCGGAAAGGCGTATCAGGGCAATTGCTCCTGAACCCTGAGCGCTGGAAAGCGCCACAATGGTATCTCCGCTTTGGTAGGAAGCCATGGTGCAAAAATAAGAAAGCCCTCCGGGTGGAGGGCTTTCTTATTTCAATGCGGTGGTTCAATTAACGAATCAGCGTGATGACACCACTCACTTCTTTTTCTTTTTCCTGGTTCTTGAACCGGTACTTCAGAACGTAGTAGTAAGTGCCTTCAGGAGCTTCTGCGCCGGTGTTGTTCACACGTCCGTTCCAGTCAATCTTATGATCTTCTGAGGCGAACATGCGCTGACCCCAACGGTTGAAGATTTTCAGGTCATACATTTCGTGACCTTTGATTGGAATATCGAACACATCGTTCACACCGTCCTTGGTTTTGTTCGGGGTGAACACGTTCGGAATCTCAATCTTGGAGAAGAAGGTGTTGCACACCAACTTACATACGGTGTCTTTACAGCCGTTGTCGTTCTCCACAATCAGACACACATACCAGCAGCCAACACTATCGTATTGATTACATACAATCTGGTCGGGTTTGTTGTTGTTCTCAAGGAACATGCCGCCGGTCTGGGTGATGTCGCTGTCGTGGTAGAAGCCCCAGCGGTACTTGGTAGCATCAACAGACGGAGTGCGGTCGAAGCAGAAGGTAGGAATATTGCTGCTGTCGATGGTGAAGTCAGCACTTACACCGAGCACAGTAAACTGCAGGGTATCATCTGGCTTGGAGCACCATGGGAAGGGCGACGTAGGCCTGAAGTTGGGCTTCAGAATGGCGTAGTAGTCACCTTTAGTGCTGAAGCTTCTGCGCAGGGTGTCGTTACCGGTGGTGATGGTATCCGTTTGATTGGTATTGCGGTTTACGAATGTCCATAGATAGCTGTTGTAGATGGTATCGCTCTTATCAATGAAGGTGTTGAGTTCACCGATACAAATGGTCTGTTTTTCCACTTCACCGATTACATCTCTTCTGGCCAGTACTTCCACAATCATAACGGGCTGACCGCCTTCGGTAGTATCAGGATAGGTAGCTGGGCAGTATCTGCGGATGGAAGGAGGCACCACCAAACTGTCAAACTGATCGAGGAATACGTAGTAAATACCGGGCTTGCTGTATTTGTGGGTTACATCTACTGGAGTGGTGGTAGTAAATACCGCACCATCGCCAAAGCGCCACAACCAGTTTGCGTTGGCAGATGGGTTCACGCTGATGTTGCGGAACTTCACGCTGTCGTTTACGCAGATGCGGTTGCTGGTGCTGAATTCAAATACGGGAATCGGTCCTGGAATCTTGATTTTCAGTTCGAAGCTGTCTTCGCAGCCCAGTTCTGTTTTCACCTTCATGCGCACAGTGAATTCACCGTTGCGGGTATAGTCGTGGGCCACACGGCTGGGATATCCGCCGCTGAACACACTGTACTTGTTGTTGCGTTTGCCATCACCCCAGTCAATAAACCATTCAACAATGCGGTCGCAGGAGCGTCCAAGACGCATCTTGCAGGGGTCGAATACTTTGCTGCTGTCGAAGAGTTCCACGATGCCTTTGCAGGAAGGAACACTCAGATTCAGGCTGAAATTGGCTTCAACACCGGTTACATAAATGGCCTGGCTGAGGGTATCGCGACAACCAGTTGAGTCGCCAGTGGTTACGCGGCTGGTGAACAGACCGTAGTCTTTGTAGTACTTGCTGCTGGTAGCACCGCCACCCATTTGAATGCTGGGGTTACCAACGCCTGTTGCACCGTAAGGGAAGTTGCCGAATATGGTGTTGCTGTTACTCTTGTCGTCGTCTTCTTTAGCCCAGTCCCAGCGTGTGATGCGTTCGCGGTTTGGAACATTGTTCACAATGTCTGCCTGACGTTTGGCATCGCGCCAGTAGTCAATAGGGTTGAGCAGGCCTTCAAATTCAGGGATGAGCGAGAAGTAACGGAAGGTAGGTTCAGCGGTGAGGGTCTTGGTTCCCGCGCAAAGAATGGTATCGCTGTAAGAAACCTTATTGTAGAAGCCTACAACTACGCGCTTGGAAGAGCGCTCGAAACAACCGTTGTTGCTGCGCTGCAGCAGTTCAAGGATGTAGTAACCATTATGTTCAGGAACAAACTGCACCGAGTTGGCAAAGGTTTTACCACCGCCAAAGTGGGTATCCATTGGACGGATGCTGGTGTCGCGGTAGTTCAGAATCTGCATAGATGATTTGTCCGGTACTACATAATAGCGCACCAGGCCACCGAAGCCGGCGGTATCAATACAACCGCGGGAACCTGTTGCTGGCTGCCCAAGGGTACCCTTGTTGTTCCAGATCATCTTGGCAAGCTGTGTCGGAGTCAGATCATAGATGTCGAAGCCGAGCCTGTCAACAGCGCGCTTGAACAGATCCCAGGCCTTGGTAATGTCGGCAGCGGTATCCCACTTGCTGATTACGGAAGTAAGGGTGGTGTCGCGCCATAAGGTAACAGGAATACCACTGGCCGGGGTTTTCTGGTAATAGCGAATCAAGTAGTTGGCCAGCTTTTTCTTGTTGCTGCCGGGCAGATATACATAGCGCTTGTATTCCTCAGTGAGGTTCAGGCGATAGTATTGATCGTAGTTGCGTCCTGCGTTACCGGTGTACAGAGAGTAAGTCTGGTCGGCCAGGTCATCGGTCTTGGTTTTGTTGCCGCCGATGGTGCGAACGATGATGGTATCGTTTTTACAGATTTTCAGAGGATTCTTGTTCGGGTACAACACGTCAAAGCGGGGGTCCAGCAGCGGGAAGCATAGGAACTTATTGTACCAAACGGTATCCACACACTCGGGCTTTTGACGTGGGGCAGGACCAGGTTTGAAGCCGTTGCCAATAACCAGACCTACAGTTACGCAACCGGATGGGTCTGCAATCATGGAAGCAGTGTAATAGGTAGAGAATCTATTCGGATATGATCCACCCATCTGGTAGCCGGGGTGTGGCATTCCGGGAGGCCTGTTGCCCTGTGGGATGCCACCGGTTCCTACCCAGTTGTTGCGGCCGCTGGCAGAATCCAGGTTGATCATAAAGAAGCCCGGAGTACAACCCGGCTTGGTGTCTTCAATTTCGAAAGTCACACCATACATGGGGTTCAGTGATCCCAAACATTCAATGGTGTTGGCAGATTTCTTCAAACGCCTGGCTGAAGGAGGCATGATGGCAATCTGCTGCGTGTTTTCGCTGGTACACTTTAAGGGGTGGGCTGTATCCTGGTGGAAGAGTCTTACCGTGAAGCAGCGTGGTACCGTGCGGTAAAAAATCTTGCGGTATTCTGCTGAATCAGCGGGCGTCCAGAAGATGTTCACCGTGGTACAGCGGCGATCAACATCCACAAACAGCGACTTACGCATGGGGCGGTTCTGCTTGATGAAGGTATCGCGCAGGATGGTTTCCCATGGAGTGTAAAAGTGCTGGGGGAGTGAGTCGCGGCTCCAGCGGCAGTTCTTGCCTACATTTTTACCGGCTTTGGTATCAGTAGTGCATCTTGGCGCATAATCGTCACCAAAATCCCATAGGCGAACAACATTGTCGCGGTTCCGCACCTGTGGGCTAGCTTTTACGGAAGTTTGTCCGTTGGGCTTGGGTGAGAAGTTATGTCCCAGACCCCAACCTTTTATGTAGAAGGTGGAGTCGTCATTGACCATGTTCCTGTCGTTGTGATAGAAAGTGGAGTTGTTCGGGAAATGAACCGTATCACGAGAGATACACTGGTATTTTTCTTCTTCCTTGATCCTGCCGAAAGGAATTTCAATGGTGGATGAAGGTCCGAGGATCAGGATGGTATCAAAAGAGGTGCGGGGACCACAAACAGGGTGGTTAAAAGTAAGGCGGATACGATACGGGCCGAGACCGGTGAAGTTGTGCTCGGGAGTCCATGTTTTGTCATCGGTATTGCGGGGGCCTGATGGTGGATCTCCGAAGTTCCACAGGAAGCCCGTTGCGCCATTTGGTGCTCCGCCTTTCACACCGAAGGTGATTTTCGGATCGGTGATACAGGTAGAATCTCTGTCGGCAATGATGGTAGCGCGGGCTTCAAAAACCTGCGCGGCTGCCGAGAAGGTAAAGGTTTCTTTACATCCGAATTTAGATTCAACAACCAGGGTGGTATTGTAGGTGCCTTCGCCTTTGAACCATTTGCAGAAGCGTGGGATACCCCAGTTGGTGCTGTCTTTGGTGCCATCGCCAAAGTTCCAGACGAACTTTTTGATGTCCTGTAATTGGATGTTGGAACGGTTGTCAAAACAGGCCTGTGCTGAATCGCACTTGATGGGCTTGGTGCTGGTGAAGCGGATACCCAGCTTCGCGCGCACGATGCCTACAGCCTTGAAGGTATCACGGCGGATACAGCCATTGGCGTCTTCCAGTTCCACCGTCAGGTCAACCACGCCACCGCGGTCGTCTTTGAAGTCGAAGCAGAAGGTGCGCGGAGGCTGTGTGGTGTATTTGTGCACCAGCAGCTGACCGTCGCTCACCACAATGCGCATCTCTTTCAAGGTACTGCCGGGAACAGCTTTACTGCTGTCCACAAAGCAGAACTGATTGCCTTCGAAGCACTGTGTCTTCTGGTTTACCAGCTTGAGGTTGATGGTGGGCCTTGGTTTGATTTGAAGGCTGAGGGAAGACTGGCAGGGATTGCCGCCGATGGTGGTCTGGTACTTCACCGTGTAGGTACCCGGTGAGTTGAACACGAATGTGGTGATTTGCTGGCTGCTGGTTCCCTGACCGCCGAAATCCCAGCTATGGGATGTTCCGGCTGGGCTTCCGAAGAAGCGGATGGGGTTTCCTTCACACAGCGCACCGTCATAAGTGAACTGACACTGTGCCGATGCCGTCCGAGGAGCAGCAATGGCCAGGGCAGTACCAAACAACAATACAAGTGTTTTGATATACCTGTTCATAAATGTTGATGTGTTCTTCTTTGGTAGAAATTTCAAATATAGTCGTTCCATACTTTTTTACTGATTAGATGCACCTTTTAACCACAACATGACGGTTTTTTCTTGTTCCTGATGGCCGTAAAACCGGTATCGAACCTTGGCGATGTACATTCCTTCCTGCGCTGCATTGCCGTTGATGCGTCCATCCCATCCCGTCTCCGGGTCTGTAGTTGAAAACAATCTTCTGCCGCTGCGGTCGAAAATGCTGAGCTGGAACTGTTCCGCTCCGCAGATAAGAACCCGGTATGGATCGTTGATGCCGTCGGCATTGGGTGTGAATACGTTGGGAATGAGCAGGTTGTTCTCAAGGTCGCAGCCCTGCACGGCAATCTCCTGTAATCCTGTTTCCGTTTCACAGATTTTGTTTCCCTGATGTTTCAGGTTGATGGTCACCTTGTGCTGATTCAGCACTGTGTACAAGATGCGATGTCCTCTTCCGGCTTCGCGGCCATTAATGAACCAGACGGGCTCATAGTAGGAGGCAGGTGCATCATGGCATATCAGTTCCAAAACAGAAGGAGCAATTTCGGTATAACCAAGCCTGGGTCGTGGTGCGTGTAAGCAGGGATTATCCGTCTTGCCACTGCCATTCCCCTCTGGTTTCGGCACTTCCCCCAATGCAGCCGGATTTTCCTGCGGCATGGTGCTTTGTGGCAAAACAGAAGGGGATACGCTGCCGTTTTCTGATTCCGGTCGTATTTCTCCTTGTGGTTCAGAAGTTGGTTTAGCCCCGTTTTTTCTCTCGGGCGCAACTGCCTGCCCGGAATTAGGTTGCGCGGCTTGCGGTGCATTCGAGCTCTGGCCTGTTTCTGTATTTTGAGGAAGTGAATCAGGCTGTGTGTTTTGCCGTGTATAGGCGCGATAGGCCAGGTAGGAAGATGTTCCGATGAGCAAAGTGGCTGCGCCCTTGATAATCAATCCCTTCAGGGAAGCGGCGGCACTGCCGGCAGCAGCCTGGGTGGCTATTTGTCCGGAAACAGCCTCCCAAACCCCATCGGGTGCAGGAACTTCCACATGTTCCAGGTGATTCCTGAACATATCGTCGAACTGCTTATCCATTGCTGCTGCCCTCCATGGCCGCAATCATCCTCCGGAGCATATTGCGCGCCTTCAGTAACTGTGTCTTGCTTGTATTTTCGCTGATGCTCAGCTGGTCGCCGATTTCCTTATGGGTGTACCCTTCAATGGCATACAAGTTGAACACGGTGCGGTATCCTCTGGGAAGCGACTGCACGGCGCGCATCAGGTCCTGCATGCCAAGACGGGAAAAGGTTTGGTCATCAACACCAATATGGTAGGCCTCCTGCACATCGCTGAACCAGGGGTCAGATTTCTCCTTGCGGTACTGTTCAATGCACTGGTTCACCATGATGCGCTTCATCCAGCCTTCGAAAGAGCCTTCGTGGCGGAATTTGGCCAGCGACCGGAACACGCGCACAAAACCTTCCTGCAGCATGTCTTTTGCTGTATCGCGGTTGTCGCAGTATCGGAGGCAAAGGGCGTACATCTTGGCTGAATGGTATTCGTATAGTTCTTTTTGTGCTCGTTGGTCCCCGTCCAGGCAGCGGCGGATGAGTTCGCGGTCCACATGTTCCTTTTCCGTACTCATGCAGCCATCCGGTGGTTGGAGTTGCTATTTAGTCGCAAACAGCTTTGTGTAGGTTGCCTGCAGATGGAACAAAACTGAAAAAATGAACAAAACTGACAGAGAATCAAGGACTTATTTTTTTCTGAGCTGATGGTGTACCTGCATGGATAGGTCCAACAGCAACACTTTGGAATTCGCATTACGCTCAATGTGGTAGATGCTGCTGTTCAACAGTTTATACAGTGCTTCGATGCTTTGGGCATTGAGCCGTGTAGACAGTTTGCTGATGAAGTTTTTTTCTGCTTCTCCCAGTCGGACACCCGTTTCCGTATAAGTATTTACCAGGCAATTGCGCAGCACGTACAGGCCATAGGTGAAGAAGGCCTTGAGTTCTTCCCTGCCATATCCTTGGTATTCCTGGGTCCAGTCGAGCAGCTTCAGTTTATTTCCTTCAAAGCAGAGCAGGAACCATTCGCGGAATGGGTTCATCAGTTCGTGTTCGCTTGCCTGGCTCAGGTGCATGGCTTTCAGGTAGCTGCCGTCGCTGAGCATGGCAATCTGCCTGGCCTGGGTAGCCTCTAATTCCAGGCGCTGTTCCAGGGCCCCGGCAATGGCATCCGCGGCAATAGGGGGGATGCGCACCATCTGGGTTCTTGACAGGATGGTGGGCAGTATCCGGTCGCTGTTCTCTGCCACGAGTAGAAACAGGGTTTTGTATGGCGGTTCCTCGATAATCTTCAGCAATACGTTTCCTTCATTGCTCAGAAATTCCGGGAACCACATCAACAGCACCTTGTAGTCGCTTTCAAAGGGCTTCAGCGACAGGTTTCGGATGATGGCCCTGCATTCCTTGATGGGTATGTTTCCCTGCTTTTGCCCTTCCTGGATATAACCCAGCCACTCCTGGTAGCCCATGTAGGGGTTGTCGTGAAGCGCCTTGCGCCATACCTCCAGAAATTCCCTTGCCTCTTCTGCCGGCGACAGGAATGGGAAGGAAAAGTGCAGGTCGGGATGAATGTATTTACTGTATTTGCTGCAGTTGTGGCAGCTTCCACAGGAGTCCAGCGGACTGCGGTTTTCGCAGGCTATATACTGCGCATAGGCCAGCGCCAGGGGAAGTCCGCCGCTGCCTTCCTTCCCAAGAAACAACTGGGCATGCGGTATCCTTCCCGACTGTACACTTTCGCGCAGCCTTTGCTTCAGGGCCTCCTGCCCGATAACGTCTGCAAACTGCATGGCCTGCGAAGTTAAGCGCTGCCAGCCTTTCGCACCTGACGTGCGCGGTAAAACCAAAACCCGGAAACTGCCGCCATGAGCAAGAGGGAAATCAGTTGTGAATGGCTCAAGAGTCCGCCAAACAGGTGCCCACGCGATTCATCACCCCTCAGGTATTCGAGGCCAAATCTGCCCGCGGCATAAACCAGTACATACAACAGGAACAGCTGACCTTCGAAGGATTTTCTTTTGTGCATCAGTTGCATGAGTCCAAACAGGCTCAGGATCAGCCCGGCCTCCAGCAGTTGTGTAGGGTACAGTGGTTCGCCCATGGGTCGGGCATGGGTTTCCGGATGCGTGAAACGTATGCCCCAGGCCGGATCGCACACCCTTCCATAGCAACAACCTGCCATAAAGCAGCCTATACGACCGAAGCCATGCACCAGGGTTCCGCAGCCGGCGATGATGTCGAACATGGTCCATACGGGCAGGCGGTGTTTCCGAAACCACCATATGAAGGCCGGCACTGCCAATAGGAAGGAGCCGTAAAACACGAAACCCGACCCCGGTGATTCCAACATCGCCGAGGGATTTTCGATGTAGCGCATCGGATCTTCCAGATAATAAAACAGCTTTCCACCCACAAACACTGCGGCAAAGGCCAACAGGAAAAATCCCGACACATCATCGCTTTTCAGGCCTAAGCTCCTGGTTTTGCGGTACAGGTAGATCCAGGCCAGAATGGCCCCGGTCAGAATCATGAACCCGTAGGAATACACGGTGAATTTTCCCAGGTGAAAGAGTTCCGGATACATGGCGCGCTTTTGTTTCGAATTAAATGGAAATCCCGGAAGTTACCACTCTGCATTTCCGCCTTTCAGCACCTGTTCAGCGGCCTTGAAGGCGTATTCCTGTTCAAAGCCGCGTCCCTGAAGATAGCGCAGCAGGGAAGCCTTGCGCTGCAGGGGCGCTCCTTTCAGGCTGCGCGCCTTCTTCTCTGCCAGTGTGATCAAGGTTTCCCGGTAATCTTCCTCGCTGATTTCCGACAAGGCCATATTGATGAGCATCTGGTTCAGGCCTTTTTGTTTCAGGCCCTGCACAATCTTGATGCGGCCCCAGTGCAACTGCCGGAATTTCCCTCTTGCATAGGAACGCGCGAAGCGTTCTTCATTCAGGAAGCCTGCTTTGATGAGCTGTGACATCAGCTCCCCGCGCTCTTCAGCATTAAGGCCCAGATCCATCAGTTTGCTTTCCACTTCTGAATGGCAGCGCTCCTGCCATGCGCAGTAGTGTTCGGCCTTGCGGCGGGCTTCCTGTAAGGTGGGTCGGGTGCTCATGGGCCAAACGACCCTACGAAAATAAGTGTTGCTTCTTAGGCTTGCTTATTTTTCCCACCAACCACAACCCAGCTACGCCGCAAAAGGATCGGCCTCAAATGATGGGAGGCGTTAAACGCAGCAAGAAGCCGCTAAATGCCAAGGAAGCTCCGAGCCCCTCGACTCCGCTCGGGGACCTGCACTTACCACTTACCACTTATCCCTTACCACTATCAAAGCAGCCTTGATTTTTCTCTTACTTTTTCATCAAGGAAAAAGTAAGAGAAAAGAATAGCATATGGTTGATTCAAAGTCGGGTTAAAAATCAAAAAAGCAAAATAAAGACAGCTAATTCCTTGATAATCAGCACACTAACTATTCAATAAAAAACGTTATGGGCAGCAGTGAAGCAACAATAAGCAAGCGGCGCTTAAGCCGTTTCCAGGGTAAACACGGTAATCTCCGGGTTGATGCCCAGCCTTCCGGGATAACCCAGATAGCCGAAGCCCCTGTTCACGTATAGGTATTGCCCCTGCTCTTCATACAGGTCCATCCATTCTTTGTACACGTATTTCACCGGGCTCCAGCGGTAGTAGCGCGAATCCACGCCAAACTGCATCCCATGCGTATGGCCGCTGAAGGTGGCCTGGATGTCTGTTTTGCCCAACACCTCAGCCTTCCAGTGGCTGGGGTCGTGCGACAGCAGCAGCTTTACGGGATAGGGGTCCGTGCCTTTCAGCGCCTGCTGCAGCTTGCCATATTTCGGGAATCGTGCTTTGTTGCTCCAGTTTTCCACGCCCAGCAGGGCAATGGAGGCGCCGTCTTTCTCCAGCACGCGGTGTTCGTTCAGCAGCAGGTTCCAGCCCAGATCGGCATGGTTTTTTTTCAACTGCTCGAGGTTGGCGTGCTTGGCTTCCGCACTTGGCCAGGGCACATAGTCGCCGTAGTCGTGGTTGCCCAGGATGCTGTACACACCCAGCGGGGCTTTCAGCCTGCTAAATAATTCCTTCCAGGGTTCCATCTCCTCGGCGCGGTCGTTTACCATGTCGCCGGTGAAGAACACCACATCGGGTTTTTCGTTCAGGATCATATCTACGCCGCGTTTTACAGCGTCATAACTCCAGAAACTGCCGGAGTGAATGTCGGAAATCTGTACAACCTTCAACCCGCGGAAGGCCTCGGGAAGTCCCTTCAGGCGCAGGCTGCGGCGTCGTATGCTGTAGTTGTGCGCCCCTTTGGCCACGCCCCAGGTCATGGCGGTAATCAGGCCGGCACCGAGCAGGGCACCCGCCTGCGATAAAAAGCGCAGCCGCGACACCGTGTTCACAGATTTCCCCGGTTCAGGGGCAGTTACGCCGGTATTTTGCAATACGAGGCGTACCAGACGAATCAGGTCGTCGGTGAGCAGGAAGGCCATCCAGATGATTTTTCCAACCAGCACCGCAAAGGCCAGGAAGAAAATAAGCTGCAGGCTGGCGCGGTGGAAATCCTGGAGCAGCCCAAAGCGGAAGGTGAAAAACAGCAGGAAGTTAAACAGGGTGAAGCCCCAATAGGTCCAGCGAATCCAATAGCGGGAGCGCGGCGTAGCATTTTGGAGCAGCACCTTCACCCCCTGCCAGACGTAAAAGTCTACTGACAGGATGATAAGGGTAACAAAAAGAAAGAAGAAGATAGGTTTCACAGCTTCAACAGCAACAATTGAAAGGACAAAACGTCAATTGCCTGTGAACGCTGCTTTACGTTTTTCGATGAAGGCGGAGGTTCCTTCCTTAAAGTCTTCGGTGCCGAAGGCGCGGCCGAATTCGAATATTTCTCTTTTGAAGCCGTCGATGCCGCAGCGGTAGTAATCGTTCACGCAGTCGATGACCATGCGCACGGCGGAAGGGCTTTTTCCGGCCACTTTTTCTATGATGGCAGTGCACAAGGGCAGCAGTTCTTCATGAGTTACTACATGGTTAACCAAGCCCATTTCGTAGGCTTTCTGTGCGTTGATGGCATCGCCGGTGAGCAGCATTTCCAGGGCGCGGCCTTTGCCAATCAGTTGGATGAGGCGCTGGGTTCCGCCATAGCCGGGAGGCACGCCCAGGTTCACTTCCGGCTGTCCGAATTTGGCATTTTCGGATGCAATACGGAAATGGCAGGCCATGGCCAACTCGCAGCCTCCGCCCAGGGCGAAGCCATTGATGGCACCGATGACCAGCTTGCCGGAGTTTTCGATGGTGTTCATCACCTCATGTCCGCTGGCACTCATCTGGGTACCTTCCATCACGCTGAACTCGGAGAACTCAGCGATGTCTGCTCCGGCGGCAAAAGCCTTGCTGCCGCTGCCCGTGATGATGATGCCTTTTACGCTATCGTCCTGCTGGGCCGATTCTACCTCTGTTTTGATTTCCTGCAAGAGCCCGATGTTCAGGGCATTCATTTTTGCTTCGCGGTTGATGGCAATCACCAGGACGCCATTCCGGTTCTCAGCAAGGATATGTTCGTAAGCCATTTGTGTGTTTGTCGTTCAGAAGGGACGATGTTCGGCAACCCAATGATGGATGTAGTCGGTGATTTCCTGCATGGTAGCGCCGGGAGGGAATAACCTGGCTACGCCGCGTTCGTTCAGTTGCTGCGCATCTGCGTCGGGGATGATGCCACCGCCGGTCAGCAGTACATCGTGCATGTCGTGTTGGGCCATCAGTTCCAGGATGCGCGGGAACACGGTATTGTGTGCACCGCTCAGGATGCTCACCCCAATCACATCCACATCTTCTTGTAAAGCCGCGCTCACCACCATCTCAGGGGTTTGGCGCAGGCCGGTGTAAATCACTTCCATGCCGGCATCGCGCAACGCTGTGGCGATGACTTTGGCACCTCTGTCGTGGCCGTCCAGCCCGACTTTTGCTATCAATACCCTAATGGGCCTTTTGTCTTCGCTGCTCATGGCATGCGCATCAAATAACCGGCTTGTGCCCGTTTTAGTTTCCGACTGCAAAATTCATAAAATCTTGCGTCATCCATCACATAAGTTTTCATTATGCCGGAATCTCTTGTGTTTAGGTAGTGGCTCAGGTGCTGCTCGAGGGCTTTTCCCGCATTCAGCGGATACACTTCCAGCCTGCGTCCGCGGTCTTTGATCACTGTGATGTTCCACACAGCCATGCCGTTTTCCAGCGTATCGGTATTGCCCATGCAATACATCTTCCCGGGCAGTTCATGCAGCCGGAAATCTTTATTCAGGGTCATGGTATCGCAGCAGTCAGAATCGTGGGCTGCTGTGCCGCTCCAGATCATGTTGTATTCGCCTACCAGCACCTGCATGCGCTCCTGCTTCTTTTTGTCTTCATCTATGTAGTAGGTTCCGCGCAGGTTCCAGGGGATGCGGCCTTGTTCGGTGCCGGGTAGCCGGTCGAAATTCAGGCTGGTACAGGCCGAGCCGAAGCCCAGCAGCAACAGCGATAAAATGCCCATGGAGGCATTAGCGAAATACGTTTTCATTGTTGAGGATGCTTAGGTAGTTGTAATAACGCTCCGGTGCTATAGTTCCTTGTTCCAGGGCCAGAAGCACGGCACAGCCGGGTTCCTGCATATGCAGGCAGTTGTTGAAGCGGCATTTCGAAATCAGGGGGCGCATTTCTGCAAAGTAATGGCTGATTTCCCGCGGTTCCAGGTCCACCACGCCAAGGTCGCGGATGCCCGGCGTATCAATAAGGGCTCCGCCTTCCGGCAGGAAGTGCATCTCGGCAAAGGTGGTGGTATGCTTTCCTTTTTCATGTGCGGTGGAAATGGCACCTGTTTTCAACCCCAGTCCGGGGATGAGCCTGTTGATGAGCGTGGTCTTGCCTACGCCGCTGTGGCCGCTGATCAGGCTGGTTTTTCCCGCCATCAACGAATCCAGGGCATCCAGCCCCCTGCCGGTTTTGGCGCTCACAGGAATCACCGGATAGCCCAGCGAAGCGTACATATTGCTGAACTCCATCAGGGCTTCTTCTGCGCCTGCCAGCATATCGGTTTTGTTGATGATGAGCAGGGCCGGCACATGATACGCTTCGCAGGTAACCAGAAAGCGGTCAATAAACCCTGTGGAGGTAGCCGGTGCCATGAGGGTAACCACCAGCGCGGCCTGGTCCAGATTTGCCGCCAGGATTTGCCGCTGACGGCTCAGGTTATTGCTTCGCCTGATAAGGTAATTGCGTCGCGGCAGCACCTCGCTGATCACCAGCAAATCGGTATTGCCTTCCGCCTGTATCACCACATGGTCGCCCACCGCCACAGGGTTGGTGGTGTCCAGCCCCTGCAGCCGCAGTTTCCCGCGGATGCGCGCGTCAGCCACCGTGCCGTCCGCACTCAAAATGCGGTACCAGCTTCCGGTTGACTTGACTACGGTGCCCTGCATCAATACACCTGTGAGGCAATCCTGCCTGTAATTTCGCTTTTGCCCATGGTGTAAAAATGCAACACGGGCGCCTCGTTCTTCACCAACTCACGACATTGTGCTACGCACCACTCGATGCCGACTTCGCGCACCTCCTTGTCGTCCTTGCAAGCCTGAACGGCTTCGCTCAGCGCATAGGGAATCTCGATGTTGAAGATGTTGGGCAGGGTGAGCAACTGCTTTTTGGTGGTCAGGGGCTTGATGCCGGGTATGATGGGCACGTTGATGCCCTTCTCGCGACAGCGTGCCACAAAGTCGTTGAAGTGGCGGTTGTCGAAAAACATCTGGGTAACGATGAACTCAGCGCCCGCTTCCACCTTTCGCTTCAGGAAGTTCAGGTCGCTTTCCAGGTTGGGCGCGTCGGCATGCTTCTCGGGGTAACCCGCCGAGCCAATGCAGAAGTTGCTTACGGTGGCATTCACCAGCCCTTCGTCAAGATAGATGCCGTTGTTCATGTTCTTGATCTGATAGATCATGTCCAGCGCATTCTTGTTGCCCCCGTCTTCAGGCACAAAGAAGCGGTCGTCCTTGCGGGCGTCGCCGCGCAGCGCCAGTATGTTGTCAATGCCCACGAAATGCAGGTCAATCAGCGCATTTTCCGTGTCTTCCTTGTTGAATCCGCCGCAGATGAGGTGCGGTACCGCATCTACTTTATACTTGTTCTGTATGCCCGCACAGATGCCCACCGTCCCCGGGCGCTTGCGGGTGGTAATGCGGTCGTACCCGCCATCGGGCCGCTTGCGCATGATGAAGTCCTCCCGGTGGTAGGTAACATCTATAAACGAAGGCTTGAACTCCATCAGCGGGTCAATGGCATTCCAGATGCTGTTTATGCTCTCGCCTTTCAGCGGCGGCAGGATCTCGAAGCTGAAGAGGGTACGCCCGTTTCTGCCGGCGATATGATCGGTGATTTTCATGATTACAGGTTTACAGTGATTTGTTGCAGTCCATCTATACCCGGACGGGAATAGTGTACCACCAGGTTTTGTCCTTTCTGAAGCAGGGAAAGGGCTTTCATATAACCTTCCACGTTGGCTACCGGCGTGTCGCCCAGCGCCATGATGATGTCGCCCTTCTGCAGTCCTGCCTTTTGCGCGGGTTTGCCTTCGCTCACGCCGTCCAAACGCATGCCCGGGCCTGGGAAGGAATAGTCGGGCATCACACCCAGGCTCACCTTGAACGGACTTCTGCCGGGGCTCACATCCTTGGTTTTGGTGAATTCCGGCTTGCCGCCGCTCTGGTTTTTGGCGATGAACTGGAGCATGTAGTTCCAGCTTTCGTACATGCCGGCGTAATTAATGCGTGCTTCGTCGTCGCTGGGCATGTGGTAATCCTGGTGCTGTCCGGTGAAGAAGTGCAGCACGGGAATACCTTCCAGGTAAAAAGAGGCGTGGTCGCTCGGGCCCAGGCCACTTTCGCTGGTGGTGATGCGCAACACATTCGTATCGGTAGGCAGCGCATCCAGGCTTTTCTTCCAGTTGGGAGAGGTGCCGGTGCCGTTCACCACCAGGGTCTTGCGCACCGAATCCAGGCGGCCCAACATGTCTATATTCACCATGTAGGCCACCTCTTTGATGTTGATGGAAGGGTTTCTGGTGAAGTATTTAGAACCAATCAGGCCCAGTTCTTCTCCGCTGAAGGCCATGAACAGGTAGTTGTAGGATTTGTATTTCTTGCTTTTGCTGATGATCCGTGCCAGTTCCAGCATGGCGGCTGTTCCGCTCGCATTGTCGTCGGCACCGTTGTGGATCTGGTTGCTTGCGGTGGAGCGGCTGCCGCCCAGCTCTCCGTAGCCCAGGTGGTCGTGGTGAGCGCCGATGATTACGGTATAGCGGGCTTTTTTGTTCGCTTTATAGCCCAGTACATTATGACCTTCACCCTTCAGCACGGTGATGTCCAATGCGAGGTCTGCCTCTTTAGCGTTCTTGAGTGCTTCTACTTCGCGGTATGCGTACAGGATTGGGATGGGCCTGGTGGCTGTACCCCGTTTCAATTCTCCGTCGGGGTTAGCGCGGGTATCAGGCGAAGGGATGAAGATGATGGCAGCCACACCGCGTTTCTCGGCGGCCTGGATTTTATAGTCCAGCTCTTCATAGGGAGCGAAGGGCGAACGCGGGGTTGTTTCCTTGGGAGAGCCCAGCATGATGAGGGCAATTTTACCTTTCAGGTCGCCCGCTTCGCGATAGTCGTTATGGCCCAGGCTGTCGGCTTCGATGCCGTAGTTCAGGAACACCAGCGGAGCATTTACTTTACCCTCGTTGGCGCTTTGTGTAAGGGGATAGAAGGCCACATTCAGGGGCAGGTTGGTTATTGCCCCGTCGGTGCTGCAGCTCAGCGCGGTTTTGCCTCCGGCGATGCGCAGGCGCACGATGTCAAAGGGCTGCATCCAACTGTTGTTGTCGCCCTTGGGACTCAGGCCTAGGGCGGCGAATTCCTTCGCGATGTAGTCTGCGGAAAGCAGTTCTCCGGGCCAGCCCGTGAGCCTTCCTTCCAGCGCATCGGCTGCCAGGAAGCTGATGTCTTTTTTAAAGTTTGTCAGCGCACGTTCACGAAGCTTGTCGGGCTTTTGCGCCCAGAGTGGTGCAGCCAGCAATGCCAGTGGCAGCAGCAGTTTTATCCGTATAGTTCCCACAGTGTTTTGATGATGATGGCTGAGTTCAGCGCCGCAAATATACTGCGCAGCGCGGCGGCTGGCAGTTTCCGTGCCGCCCTGACGCCCAGCGGGCTGAACACCAGCACCCCTGCGGCCATGGGCAGGGAAAAGGTCCAGATCAGGTAGTTGAATTGCGGCAGCCCCGGGATGCAGGGCGCGGCAGTGGTCATGTACTGGATGATGGTGGGCAGGGCGATGATGGGGATGCAGCCCAGCGACACGGAGGTGGCTTTCTTCAGGTCGTAATGCAGCCACATGCGGAACAGGGGCACCATGATGACGCCGCCGCCCAACCCGCTCAGAGCCATTACGCAGCCCGCCACCAGGCCAACGCCTAAGGACGGCAGGCTTGCCTCCGGCTCGCGGCTTACGGTACCGGCCGCACCTTCCTTCTTTCCGAAGAGCATATTGCCCACGCTCAGCAGCAGGAAGAACAGAAACACCAGCAGGAAGTCTTCCCGATGGTACCAGTTGGAGCGGTTGATGAGCCAGGACAGCCCCCAGGCGCTGCACATCCCGGACAGGCCTGTGGCCAGCACGGCGCCCGTGAAGAAGTTGTTCTGCAGGTACTGGCGACGGCTTCCCGCCAGGCCGCTCAGGGCTACCAGAAGGATGGAGTTGGCCAGCGTAAAACGCACCAGCTCAGGCCCGCTGATGTGGTACAGTCCGAACAGATGGTGCAGGATGGGTATGAAGATGACGCCCCCGCCCACGCCCAGCATACCGGCAAGGAAGCCGCCGAGCGCGCCAATGAGGGGCAACAGGAGCCACCACAACAGGGTCATGGGTGCAGCAGCTTTTCGTAGGTTGTCTTGTCACCCAGCAGGGCAGAAGCCTTGAGTAGGTCAGGATCCTGGCGGAGGCCCTTTTCGTATTCGGCGCGGTCGTAAAAGAAGCGTCGTGTAATTTCCAGCTCCAGGCGGTACTGGATGCCTTTGCGCTCTGCGTTCAGCTTGTCGCTGAAGGC